>NZ_CAAAFR010000020.1:0-7087 GCF_900634745.1 Protofrankia symbiont of Coriaria ruscifolia | reverse complement strand
GCAGGGTCCGCCATGTCTTGCTTTCCCATAACGCAACAGACCCGCGCAGGACCTCAAGCTGGCGGACGTTGAGTGGGGCTCGGAGATTGACCATGGATAGGAGTGTGAAGCGGGCCTCTCGGGCTACGGAAGCAGAGCTTGGCTCCAGGCCACACCGGGATGGTTCAGCCTGCCCATGCCGGCTCCGACGCCCGGCGTCCGCCGGTGTGCGGGAAGGTGACGGTCCCGTCCGACAACAGACGGTCACGGGTGACGACCAGCGCACCGCCGTATGATGGGCCCAGCCCGCAGCCAGCCGGAGACACCAGCGAGGAGGCCCTCGTCATGAGCACTCCGGAAGCCGATCGTCCGCTGTACCCGCCGCTGCGCCCCCAGATCACTGCCGAGGAGCTCTTGGCCGCCAAGGGCACCCAGCCCATCCGGTCCCTCGACGACCTTGCCGCCGACACCTTCGACTCCGACGAGGAGCTCGACGCGTTCCTCGCCTTCACCTACGCCGAGCGTCGACGCGACGTCGCCTGAGCCGGTCGTCGTGCAGCCTGTTGTCCTTGACACCGACGTCGCCTCCCTGAGCCACAAGCGCAGGCTGACCGGGTCCGTGGCAACTCGCCTGATCGGCCGCCGGCCGCTGATCACCTTCGTGACCTTCGGTGAACTCACCAAGTGGACCGACCTGCGAGCCTGGGGCGGCCGCCGATGTCAGGAACTCGCCGACTGGCTCTCCGCAATCCCCGTGCTGCCCGGCGACGAGGCAGTCGCCGCCATGTGGGGCAGGCTCTCCGCGGACGCCACACGGGCAGGACAGCCCCGCCCGGTCAACGACATGTGGATCGCGGCTCGCTGTCTCACCCACAACCTGCCGCTTGCCACCTTGAACCTCAAGGACTACAGCCTACTTCAAGGATCATCACGGTCTACGGATCCTCGGTGAGGAATAAACGCCGCTTACCCACCGGATGCGGAAGGGGTGGTGGCGGAGGCGGCGTATCTGTGGACGGTACGCGCGGCTTATGTGACGCGTCGCCGATGTCTACGCCGAGCGGTTCACCGACGGGCTGGTAGCCCGGCCGGTGGACCGGGGGCTGCTGGCGGCGTCCGCCGAACTCGTACTCCGTCGGTCGTGAGTTCGAGTCCCACCCGCCCCACATCTCGGTGTCGCGCGAACCAGGCGACCTTGGTGGTTCGTGTGTCAGTCAGATCACGGCGATCGCGAGCAATTCCTCCGGTGGCGCGCTCCCGATGCGGTTGTGGCTTTGCCAGCCTCGGAGCTGCGCGACCGTCAGGTCGATGCGGGGTTGTCCAGCGCCGATGTGATGACGGCGAAGGCCTGGTCGGCGAGTGCGGCGGGGTCCTCGGCGCCGTCGCTGTCGCTCCACCGCCGCAGCACGGTGTCGAAGGCGATCAGGGCAATTCCGGCGGCCAGTTGCGGGTACAGGTCGGTCGCGGGATCGAGGGCCAGTCGGCGGGCCACCTCTGAAGCCAGCTCGTCTTGCCACTGGGCCTGGTGCTCCAGGAAACGGGCGCGCAGGGCGGGCGTGCCCAGGATCAGCTGCACCACGCGCAGCGCTCGGTCGCCGTGGCCGGCGCAGGCGTCGATGGAGACCCACACGGTGTGCCGCAGCGCCACCGACGTCGGCTCGCGTGCGGGGCGGTCCGCCAGTTCCGCACGCATGCCGGTGCCCATCTCTGCCAGGAAGTGGACGACGACGTCCTCCTTGGACGCGAAGTACCGGAAGAACGTTCGCTTGGACACGCCCGCGGCGGCCACGATCTCGTCGACCGTGACCTCGTCGAACCCTTGCCGGGCCAGCAGGTTGAGCGCGGCCTCGGTCAGCACATCCGAGACGAGCTGACGCTTGCGCTGGGCCAGGCTCGCGTCAGGGCAGGTGGTCACTCGTCCATGGTATACGCCATGCCGCGTGCGACATCAAGGCGCACCTTGACACCGAATGCCACCAGGGGCAACGTGTGTCGCATGAAGAGTCAGCAGGGCTGGACCGCCGAGCAGATTCCGGACCAGACCAAGCGGGTGTTCGTCGTCACCGGAGCCAACAGCGGTCTCGGCCTCGCGACCACCCGGGCGCTCGCCCACAAGGGCGCGCAGGTGATCCTGGCCGTCCGCGACGAGGCCAAGGGCCACCGCGCGGTCGCGGAGATCACCGCCGAGCAGCCCGGCGCCCACCTCGAGGTCCGCCAGCTCGACCTGGCCAATCTGGACTCGGTCCGCGCCTTCGCCGACCGGTTGCGCTCCGAGAGCGCGCGCCTGGACGTACTCGTCAACAACGCCGGCGTGATGGCGCCACCTCGGACAGTCAGCGCGCAGGGCCATGAGCTGCAGTTCGCCGTCAACCATCTTGGCCACTTCGCGCTCACCGGCCTGCTGCTCGACCTGCTGGCGGACGGGAACGACCCCCGGGTGGTCACGATGAGTTCGACCAACCACCGGCAGGGACGCCTCTTCTTCGACGACCTCTCCGGCGAGCGCAAGTACTCACCCATGGGCTTTTACAACCAGTCGAAGTTCGCCAACGCCGTCTTCGGCTGGGAACTTCACCGGCGGCTGACCGCGGCCGGAAGCCCGGTGCGCAGCGTGCTCGCCCACCCCGGCTACACCTCCACCAACCTGCAGACGAGCGCCCCGGTCGGCCTGGTGAAGCTGCTGTTCGGCCGCATTCTCACCCCGCTCGCCCAGTCCCCGGACCGGGGTGCGCTGCCCCAGCTGTACGCGGCGACCGCCCCGGATGTGGAAGGCGGGCAGTTCATCGGGCCGGACGGCACGGCCGAACTGCGCGGCGCACCGAAACGGGTGCAAATCGCCCCAGCGGCCGCCGACGCCGAGACCGGCCACCGACTGTGGGAGCTGTCGGAACGGCTAACCGCCGTGCGGTTCGCGTTCCCCGCCACCTGATGGGGTCGCCGGAGGGCTGGCAGCCTCCGGACCTACCAGGTTCGCGGAACGTGTGTTCGAGTCCGTGGATGATGTTACCGCGCTGGCGCTCACTTAGCATCGCCCCTGGCCAGGGCCCGCGTGGCGACCGGGCGGACGGTGATCTCAGGACCTTCCACAAAGATCGAAGGGTTCTTATGCTGCTGCGTTAGGTCCACAAGATCTCGTTGCGCGAACCGCTCGATCTTTGGGTTGGGTGCACGAGATGGCTCGGGATGTCCTGCCGCGGAGGCGTCTTCGAGTCCCTGGGACGGAGGCCGCCTCGTAGTCGATCAGTGGGGGTGCGTGCAGCTCTTCGCCGACGAACCGGGCACGGAGGCTTTCCGTGCCCGCAACCCCGGTCAGCAGTTTGACGACTACGGTGGAGTCGATGATGGTCATCCGTGCCGGTCCGGTGGGCAGGTAGGGCACATCCGCAAGGTCTACGGTCGAGCCGTCGAGCAACTCGGTTCCGATATTCTCGACATCCGTCTCGGCGGCCTCCGCCGATGTAGCCGCACGGCGTCGTGGACGGGCGCGGCGAGTTCGATGTCACTGATTGTCAGATCTGACCGAGGTCGATCTCCGCTGGGAAGGGAGCCGAGACCTTGACCATGCCGGTGAACACGTCCTCGTTCCGGTAGGCCCTGGTCGCCGGGTCGAGGAGATAGACATAGATCAGCGGAACGCCGGTAGCGGCCTGCTCGATCCGCCAGTAGAAAGCGATGCCGGCCTTGGCGTACTGGTCCGCCTTCACGATCCTGTCGGTGGTCTCCGAACCCGGCGAGACGACCTCCACGACCAGCAGCACGTGTTCGGGACGGGTGGGCGTGACGTCGATCGTGTCCGCGCGGTACACGACCACATCCGGACGACGATTGGTGAGCGGCACGTCCTGCAGCCGGACGTCGATGTCCGTGTCGGCGTTCCAGTCATCTCCGGCGGCGGCGTCCAGAGCATTCGCGACGATCCGGGCCACGCGGTTGTGCCGCTTGGACGGGCTGGGGCTCACGACGACCATCCCGTCCACGATCTCGATGCCCGCGCACTGCTCCTCGGACCAGGAGTCGTACTCCTCTGCTGTGATCTGCTCGTGCATCCAGGCGGGGGCGACCATCTCCGCGGCCATGACGCACCTCCCGGAACCTGCACGGCGAGTCTGGATCAGCCTTGGCCCATCGTACTGGGCACTCTCCGAGGCCCTCCACGCCACGAGGGGCCTGCTCGCTGCGATTTCAGCGGATCCCCTGCGGTTTGTGCTGCGCGAGGTGAGCAAAGCTGATCACGTCGTGCGGGCCTGCCGGCCCGGCGATCCAACGCGTGGTCAACGGTCGCGGGCCGGACGGGAGGCCGCGGGGCCCGGGGACTCGAACCATCGCCCTACGGCCGGTCGTCCTGACCACCGAATTCGTTGTGGCAGGTCAGCAACGCGGCGCCGTCTTCGAGGCGCACCATGGTGCGCGAAGATTCGGTCCCGAATCTTCGCGTCAGCCGGGGCCGGCAGTGAACACGCTGCCTGTCGAGCCTGCGGAAGCCGCGGTCCGCCGGGCTGGCAGCGGGGCATGATCGGGTAATGCATCGCTGCCGTCCTCGTCCGCCGTTGTTGACACCGGTTCCGATGGCGGAGTTCACCGGGTTCCGGTTCCCGCCGGAGATGATAGTGCTGGCGGTCCGCTCGTACTTGCGCTTTGCGCTGTCGTACGAGGCATTGAGGAGGGGAAGGTGAGGCCGACCACGATCCCCATGGTTGCGGTCACGAGGTTCGCTGTGGGCTCGGGTCCTACCAGGTTTGCGAAACGTATGTTCGACACCCGTGTTGGCCTGATTGTCTCGGCGCTCACTGGGCATCGTCTCTGGTCGGCAGCCGTGTGGCGACCGGGCGGACGGTGATCTCGGGAGCTTCAACCAAGCCGGATCAAACGGTTCGTATGGTGGTACGTCAAGTCCACCACTCAACGTGACGAACTATCCGACCTGCATAAATAGGTCTCACCTATAGGTCGGGTGTGTTTGCGGCCCAGGAACGAGTAGGTCAGGGCGCTCAGGGAACGGTTCGAGCCCAACCTGGCTCTGAAGCAATCGACCACGGCAGGTAGTGGTGCGGTCCGGTCAGCGCGCGGCCCGTAGACAGCAGGCGTGCTGTGGCACTGGCCGCGCTCGTCCCCGGCGCTGGCAGGTACGTCATCACGGATCAGTCCGGGACGGGGTCGGACTTGGTGCGCATACATGGCTCGCCGGGCGTGCAGCCGTACGGTGTCCGTGGAGAGTGCATGGTCGCGACGCTGACGCGGCTTCACCTGGCCACGAGGCCGGAGGCGTTCGCCCGCGCCGGTGAACGGCGGCTGCGGACGTGCGACTGTGGGCGGCAGCCGGAGGTGCGTGCTGAACCCGGTCGTGTTCACGCGGACGTGGCCGTGGTTTTCAGCGGTCCTTGTCCCGCTCGGCCGCGAACGCGCCGGCTTGTTCCGCGCGCATGATCAGGTTGGCCAGCGCCTCCACCGCTCTTCGTCGCTGCTCGGGGGCCATGGTCACGGTCTCGATCCGGTCCACGACCAGAGGACGGGCGACGGGTTTTCGCCGGATCGTCTGAGCTTGCTGTTTAAGTGCGCCACGAACGCAGAAGGAGAGGTTATATAGGTAAACCTTACCTTCTGCGGTGCTGTGTGGGAGATGAGGGATTTGTGGCCCCTCGGAGCCGCCCGGCGGGTGGAGGCTCCACCTGCACTCCGCACGTTCGGTTTAGGTCTCTGACCAGCCCATTTTCTTGATCACGGGGGTTTGGTCGGGTCGACTCCGAGGAGGTCGAGCACGCGCTGCTGGAGCGGGGTGGGCCGGGGGATGTAGGCGGGCTGGCCGTCGCGTGCGGGCACGAGGCGCAGGTCGGCGAGGGCTTCGAGGATGAGCCGGCCGGTGGGCTTGGCCGGGCGGCGGGCGTAGAGGCCGGCGACCGTCCCGGTCGGGCCGGCGGCGCGGCGGGCCTCGCGCTCGATCAGCGAGAACAGCAGCAGCGCCAGGCCGACGACGTGCAGCAGCCCGTGGATCCGCTGGTTGTTCTCCAGGTAGAACGGGTTGACCGCGAGGGGGCCCTTGAACGCGCTGTTGCGCCGTTCGGAGGCTTCTTGGCCCTTGTAGTCGACGAAGACCCCGGCGGCGTCCTTCTCCTCGACGCTCTGGTTCGTCAGGAGCGCGAACCAGCCGTCGGCCTTCGCCGCCAGTTGCAGCGCGTCCTCGTCGAAGAACCAGGTCAGCAGCGGTTTGCCGGTGTCGGGGTTGGTGTCGAGATGGGTGCGCAGCCACGCCCTGACCCGACACCCGCTGGTGATCTTCTCGACGCGGGCGTGGACGGCGGCCTCGTCACGGTAGTAGGGGGTGCCGAGGTTGCGGTGCAGCACGACGAGCGCGGCGCGGGCCTTGTCGATCTGTTTCTGCCGGTTGGCCGCGGACGCCGTGGCGCGGCGGGCCGAGTGGGAGTACACGGTGCGCGTCGTGACCGGCGGGTCGGTGGCCTTCGGGCCGCGCAGGGTCGTGGATCCCTCGACGACCCGGTGGACGTCGCGCTGGTGGAACAGCTTGTCTTTCTCGCGCTGGGGCGCCCAGTCGACGATCGTCGCGGTGGCCGGGTCGTGCGCCGCGAGCGCGGCCAGCCCGACGATGGTCCGCGGGGCCGGGGCGACGAAGGTGGCGCCGGCCGCGTCGATCGCGGTCAGGTTCGTGTAGGAGACGAGCGTGCTGTCGCCGACGAGCAGGAACCGGCGCGGCCCGGCGCGCTCGCGCAGGGCCCGCAACGCGCCCTCGACCTGCGAGACCTCGGCGGCGCCGCCGTCGTAGACGCGGGTCAGCAGCGAGACCGCGCCGTCGGCGCAGGTCGCGAAGCCGGCCTGTACCTGCTTGAGGTCGAAGCGGTGGTCCTTCGGGTGGCCGGGCTTCGGGGGTCGCGTAGGCGGGGTCGGCCCGGTCGTAGGCCCCGCACACGGACATGCTGGTCAGGTCCCAGTGGATCTCGGAGACGTCGAGGCCGAACACCGCGATCGCCCGCGCGGCGATCGCGCCGACGACGGCGTCAGCCTGCTCGGCCAGCGCCTCCAACGCCCGGCCACACCGGTCGTCGGTGAGCGCGTCCGGCTCGATCCCGAAGATCTCCAGGACGGTCCACTTCTCGCC
>NZ_CAAAFR010000019.1:0-28794 GCF_900634745.1 Protofrankia symbiont of Coriaria ruscifolia | reverse complement strand
GCAGTACACTAGGTCCTCCCACCAGCCTGCGTTGCGCCATCGCCCGGAGAGCGGACGCAGGTCCCTAGCGGCTTGGCGGGCGATGGCGTCCACGGCGTTGCCGATGCGGGGCAGATCAGAGGAGCCGGGCGCGAGGTTCGCCGACCGTCCGGTCACATGCTCGAAGCCGACAAGAAGCCAGTCCTCAACCTGGCAAGCGAACTGCGGGCTCGGCGCGATACCTCGGGCGAGGTGCCCGAACGTGTACTCATTGCGGAGCCATCGCGCCCGCCGGCCGTCGCCGTGGACAGCCTTGACGAACAGCCGCCGTTCACCCGCGCCCACGACTGCGGCGAGGTCGCAGCCGTCCCCCACGTCCAGCGTGTCAGCGGACGTGATGGGTCCGGTGTGCACCTCGACCGCATTGCGGACCTGCGTTGGCAGATCATTCCACTTCATGGGAAAGGTCGACTCCGTTACCTGGGGATGCGACTGTCCTTGTTCTCGTCGCCATCCTTGCCACTCGCCGAGCACTCGTCAGGGTCGCACTTGGCACTCGTCTGCCACAGCTCACGATCCACGTTGTACCCGGCCTGCTGGATCGCCTTGCGCAGGTGCGGCGGCGGCGGGGGCTCACGCAGGAGGAGCTGGGGGAACGGTCGGGCCTCTCGGTCGCCGTGATCAATAAACTGAAGCAGGGACAACGGGACAGCGTCCGTGTCGCGACCTTGCATGCGCTTGCTCGTGGACTGGACGTCCGGACGGCTGAGCTGTTCGAGGGAGCGGCCTACATGGATGACACGGAAGAGCGCGGAAGAGCGCGGAAGAGCGACGCTGTTGCCGTTGCGCCGCGTCCTGGAGCCGGGACCGCAGGGCATCGACGGTTTCCTACTTGGCGTGGATCTTCCTGCGTCAGGGCCGGTTCGCGGATGCGGAGGACACGACTGTCCGGATGGCCGAGGAGATTGAGCCGTCGCTGGCGAGAAGCACTCCGGCGCACATCTCGATATGGGGGCGGCTACTCGTTCGTGCATCGGCGTCTGCCGCGCGTAACAACCGGCCGGAACGAGCGCGGGACCTGCTCACCCTCGCCCGGTCGGCCGCCGTGCGTGTCGAGCGGGACCGGCTCGACTACGGCGCGTATTTCGCCTCCTTCGGCCCGACGACTGTGGCGACGATGGAGGTGGAGATGGCGATGACCAGCGGCGACCCGGCACGTGCACTGGCGCTGGCGCGTGACGTGCCTTCCTCCACACATATTCCGCAGTCGATCTGGACCCGTCATCTGCTGGCCGTTGCGGAGGCGCAGACAGAGGTTCGGGAGTACAACGCGGCAGTGCAGACCATTGGGCAGCTCCGGGACATGGCCCCCGAATGGCTGCGTAACCAGCGGCTCGCGCATCACATCGTGCGCGATCTCCTCGACGCCGCGACCGTTCGGCGCGCCCGTAAGGTGGGCCTTGCAGATCTTGCGTCGTGCATGGGCGTGCGACCGTAACGGACGCCTGACCGACGACGCGCGTGACATGGTCACGGACGAGCGGGCTGGTGGAAGGCGTCCACTCCGGCCCGTCAACGGCCACCCGAAGCACCTGATCAGGGCAAACACTGATGAGCAGGTCGGTGAGCGCACCCACGACGACCTCATGGGACGGTCGTGCGACCGGGTCAGCGACCATACCGGCTGACTGTAACGGCTACCATCTGCCGCTATCTCGCCCGCTCGCCCGTGACGTGCTGGCCCGGTGTGTCGTGGCTCCCGGCTTCCTCCAGCTTCAGCACGGTGGCGCCGGGTGGTCCTGTCGATGACCAAGGGCGACGACGAGGGTCGGGTGCCTGCCGCAAGGCGCCGGTTCGGGCCACCCGGGTGGGGATGCCGTCCGTGTGAACCTTCAGGTCGGCCGGCAGCCCGGTTGTGCGGTCGGCGGCCGTGGTCGACGGACCGACGATCAGCCCGCCGTGTCACCAGGGTGACATCACGATGGTGATGTCGTCCACATCGACCGGGGAGGACCTGTTTCACAGGGAAACCAGCGTTGATCAGTTTCTCTTTTTGATCGGTCGACAGAGCGGTGTCGGATGTGTTACATGCATCGAATGCGTCGGGTCGGGTAGAGCTGTTCCATGGTTCGACACCGGAGGGGTCCGACAGCACAGCGCTCTCGGAGCGTCACCTACCCGAAGCTGGACGCGCGTTCCGCCGCTCGCGTGGCACGCGTCATGCGTCCGACCGTCCCCCAGCTTCTGTTCGCCGTGACCACGGTGGCGGCTGTCATCGCCATGCCCACCGATGCGCTGACAGGCTCGACGTCGACGCTGTCGCACACGCCGGCCATCGCAGGCCCCGCCGCCACGAACCCGGCGGTTGCAAACCCGGCCGCCACCGATCCGACGGCCGCAGGCTCGACAGCCACGGACCCGACGGCCCCGGGGCCGGGCCCGGGCCCGGCCACCGTCACGCCGATCCAGCAGGTCCGCCCGTCCGTGAACGAACAGATCGCGCAGGCGGTGCTTACCAGCCCGCTGCTGGGCGATGTTCCGCCGGAGCACATCGAGGTGGCCGACGTCCACGTCTCCACGGTCGACCCGACCGTCGCGGCCGCCCATGTCGTACCGACCGGCGGTGAGACCGACCCCGCTACCGCGCTCCTGCGGCACGGCAGCTCCCAGGGTTCCCACTGGACCTTGGTCGAGCTGGGGACGGCCGGCGTGGGCTGTGACACCCTGGGCCCGGCGGTACGGGACGATCTCGGGCTCGTCTGCGGGGACCAGCCGGTCGGCTGACCAGCCATCCCACAGGGTGGTAGAGAGGGGTTGGACGGCATCCCGTTACTGTGAGCCGATGCCGACCGAGGTGGTCCGGTCGAACATAAGCGACCGTAAAAGCGGTACATACGCGGACTGTGAAGCGATCTTCCTCCCGGCGGCGGTGCCGCGGCAGGGGCGGCTTGCGTTGTGGGGGGCGTCGCAGGGTGCCGGTAGCCGCACGGGCGAGGTCGAACTCGTGGTCGGTTCCACGAATGGGGTCCGCAAACGCAGGGTCACAGCGACTCTCCTACCGATTGCCGAAGCGCTGCCCGTTCTCCTTGCCGTCGAGGCCGACCCGGCAGCCGGCGGGCGCCCGGTACGGCGCACCCTTGCCGCGTGGTCGGCTGCCGCCCGCGCCGGCGTCGGGCTCGTCGCCCGCGGGCGGCTGCTACCCACCATCGGGGCCGACGGGGTGGATGCCTGGCGGGCCGGGCCGTTCGACCCCGCCGACCTCACCTGGCTGCACGAACTGGCCGCATCCTTCCCACCGGCCGGCCACGCCCTGGCAATCCCGGGTTTGCGGCCGATGCGGTTGCGCTCCCCCGAATCACTGATCCGCGCATTGTGGGACGCCATCGCCGACACGCTCGTCCGGACGGCTGGCGCGCCTCGCACGGTCGCTCGCCCGGCGTTCGCCGCGGTCGCGCCGACGCCGGTCGAGGACCTGCTCGACTGGCTGACGGAGACCGCCGACGGGCTGTCAGCCGGCGCCACCCTCGGGCTGCGCATCGAAGCCGGCACCGTGACGGGCGCCGGCATACGCACGGGTGGCGGTCCAGCGGCGGACCACGGCGGTGAGGAAAAGGAGGACGACGATGACGGTCTCGAGGACGAGGATGACGGCGGTGGCCTCGAGGACAGCGATGACGGTGTGGACACCCTGGCGTTCCGCGCGGTGCTGCAGGTCCGCAGTACCGCCGACCCGAGTCTGGTAGTCGATGCCGCGGACCTGTGGACGCAACCCGACTCGGTGCGCTCCCACTTCGGCGCCGTGGCCGAGACCGATCTGCTGCTGGCGCTGCGCCGGGGTGCCGGTGTCTGGCCACCGCTGCGGGCGGCGTTGCAGGCGGCCACGCCGTCCGCGGTGGATCTGGACGACGATGCCGTCGGCCAGCTTCTCGGCCCGGTCGCCGGGGAGCTCGCAGGCGCCGGTATCGAGGTCCTGTGGCCGGCCGAACTGGTCACGGACGGGCTTGTGCTCCAGGCGGTGGCAAGCTCCACTCCCTCACCCGCCACGATCACGTCCGCCGGGCTCGACCTTGACACGTTGCTGCGGTTCCGCTGGCAACTCACGCTGGGTGGGCTTCTGCTCACCGAAGAAGAGGTGAGCGCGCTCGCCGAAGTGAAGCGTCCGCTGGTGCGGCTGCGTGGCCGGTGGGTGACGGTCGACCCGGCCCTGCTCGAACGGATGCGCCGCCCGCCGCGTACACATATGCGAACCATCGAGGCGTTGGGCGCGGTCCTCGCCGGCACCGCCGACATCGACGGGACGAAGGTGCCGGTCGTCGCCGAGGGACCGCTGGCCGAACTCGCGGAGCGCATCGCCACCGCCGCCGCCACTCCGCCGCCACTGGAACCGCCGGCCGATCTGGTCGCCACCCTGCGTCCCTACCAGTTGCGCGGCGTGTCGTGGTTGGCCGGGATGTGCGAACTCGGGCTCGGCGGCTGCCTGGCCGACGACATGGGTCTGGGCAAGACGATCCAGGTCATCGCCCTACACCTGCACCGTCGGACCTTACGCGCGGGGCCGACGCTGGTGGTGTGCCCGACGTCGCTGCTCGGCACCTGGGAACGTGAGCTGCACCGGTTCGCCCCCGGCGTCCCGGTCCGGCGTTACCACGGGGGCGAACGGCACCTCGTCAATCTGGTGGCCGATGAGGTGGTGCTGGTCACCTACGGTGTGGTCCGCCTGGACTCCCCGGCGCTCACCGCGGTCGGCTGGGGGCTCGTGGTAGCGGACGAGGCACAGCATGCGAAGAACCCGCTGTCGCGCACCGCCCAGGAACTGCGCCGGCTGCCGTCGCCGGCCCGGATCGCCCTGACCGGCACCCCGGTGGAGAACCGGCTCTCGGAGCTGTGGGCGATCCTCGACTGGACCACACCCGGGCTGCTCGGCCCCCTGGACACCTTCCGCCGACGCGTTGCCGTACCCGTCGAGAAGTACCGGGACGAAGAGGCGACCGTGCGGCTGGCAACACTGGTGCGGCCGTTCCTGCTGCGCCGGCGCAAGTCCGATCCGGGCATCGCGCCGGAACTGCCGCCCAAGACCGAGACGGACCGCGTCGTCGCGCTCACGTCCGAACAGGTCACCCTGTACGAGGCCGTCGTTCGCGAGACCATGGCCGTCATCGCGGGTAAGGAAGGCATCGAGCGAGCCGGTCTGGTCTTCAAGCTGCTCACGGCACTCAAGCAGATCTGCAACCATCCCGCGCACTACCTGAAACAGTCCGGGCCGATCGCTGGCCGGTCGGGAAAGCTCGCCGCGTTCGACGAACTGACCGATGTGATCATTTCGGGTGGGGAGTCCATGCTGGTGTTCACCCAGTACACCGAGATGGCCAAGCTGCTGGCGCGGCATCTGGCCGGTCGTGGGATGGAGTCGCTGTTCCTGCACGGCGGGGTACCGGTGAAGCGGCGGGAGACGATGGTCGCCCGGTTCCAGGCCGGCGAGGTACCCGTGTTCCTGCTGTCGCTCAAGGCTGGTGGCACCGGACTGACACTGACCCGCGCAACCCACGTCCTGCACTACGACCGCTGGTGGAATCCGGCCGTGGAGGATCAGGCGACCGACCGCGCATACCGAATCGGGCAGGAGCGTCCGGTTCAGGTCCACCGGCTGGTCACCGAAGGCACGCTGGAGGACCGCATAGCGTCCCTGCTGGAGATCAAACGGGAACTGGCGGACGCGGTGATCGGTTCTGGCGAGGGATGGATCACCGAACTCTCCGACGACGACCTCGCCGATCTCGTGTCGTTGCGGAGCCGGATGTGAGCGCGGGGCGCGGGACGGCGACCCGGGTGGCAGCCTCCCAAGGCTCCCGCCCGGCACCGACCTCGGGGAGACGACAGGCGTTCGGGCGCACCTGGTGGGGTCGGGCCTGGGTGGACGCCCTGGAGCAACGTGCGCGCCTCGATCCGAACCGGCTTCCGCGCGGGCGGACCTATGCCCGCAGTGGAGCTGTCGGCGAGCTGCGCGTCATGGTCGGCGAAGCGCGGGCGCCGGTGCAGGGCCGCCGGATCCGGCCGTATACGGTCCGTCTTCGGGTACGGACCTTCGATGACGACGAGTGGGCCCGGCTACTGGACGCGGTCGCGGCCCAGCTCGGGCACACCGCGGCCCTGCTCGACGGGGAACTGCCCCCGCAGGTTGCCGACGACATCGCCGGTAGCGGCCTGGATCTGCTGCCCGGCGCAGGTGAGGTCGGGCCGTCCTGCACCTGTCCGGACTCCGCCAACCCCTGCAAGCACGCCGCTGCCGTCTGCTATCTGGTCGCGGACGCTCTGGACGCCGATCCGTTCGTCCTCCTGCTGTTGCGTGGTCGTACCCGCGAGGAGGTGCTGGCAGGGTTGCGGTCCCGCCGCCGTGGTGCGGCCACCCCCGCCGAGTCACCGCCACGCCACGTAACCACCCGAGGGTCCGGGCCTCCAGCCGTAGATCATGACGAGGGGGTGGACGCACGGACCGTGCTGGGCGCGCTCCCTCCGGCCGGACCCATCCCCACCCCGCCGATGCCGCCCGAGCAGCCCGGCCATCCGGCTGCGTTGCCGGTGGAGCCGCCGCCAGGCAGCACGACCGGAAGCACGGGAAGTAACAAGGCCCGTGGCCCGGTTGGCGGCAAGGTCGGCGGCCCGGCTGGCGATGCCACGGTACGCGATGATCTGTTTACCCTGGCCGCGGATGCGGCCGTCCGAGCGTGGGAACTCGCGGTCGGCATCGGCAGCGGCGGGCTCGACCTCGACCCGGAGAGCGATCTCGCGCGCCGTGCCGACCGGGCGCTGGGTACGTCAGCCTTCCCAACCCTGGTGGCCCGCTCGGGGGTGGCCGATCGCGAACTGGCCCGCTGGGGACTGGCCTGGCGTTACGGTGGCGCCACCGCGCTTGAACTCCTCCGCGAGACCTGGCAACCGGACACGGGTGGAGCTGACGCGGACGCGTTGAAGGCCGCGAAGGTGGCCTTGCGGACGGCGTCCGGCCAGAGCGTGAGAGTGCATCGGAACAGGATCACCGCCGGTGGGGTGCAGCTCCGCTTCGGACGCGACGGGCTGTGGTACCCCTACGCACGATCGGACGGCGGGTGGGATCCTGCCGGACCTCCTCAGCCGGATCCCACCCGAGCCGCTGCCGTGCTGTGAACCGTCACCTGCCGTGATCCGCTGATCCGCTGATCGGTCGATCGGTCGATCGGTCGATCAGTGCGCGAACGTCCATGCCGACAGGAGGGCGACGGCAAGGACGATCGTCCCGCGTATCGGCACCTGCCAGCGCTCGACCACGGCACGCCGCTCGCTGACCGCCGACAGCGGTCCGGCCATGGTCACGAGCAGGATCCCCGCCCACACCAGCGCGAACACCGGGCGGTCCGCCCGGGTGTCGAACGCGTAGAAAACGATCGAGAACACGAGTACGACCACGAGGAGGATCTGTGGAAGTACGAGCAGCGACATCCTCGGCTGGAACGCCTTCTCGGTGGTACCGGACGAGCGGGGCCGGTATCCGGACGCGACGCGCGCGAGCGCGAGGAGATAGATCGGGGAGTTGAACAGCACGCTTCCCACCGTGCGGGGTGTGGACCTCATACCCGCGTATGCGGCGATGAAGAGCAGGGTGCTGGCGAGGTAGGACAGCCCGAACAGCAGATACGACTGTTGGGATGCCGCGGAAGAGAGCTGGGAACGGAAGACGATGGACAGCATCGGACCCATCGCAAAGATCATCTGAACGGACGCCAGCAGGGGGCTGAGGCTGGTGTGCAGGTAGTGCGCCCGCTGCCAGCCGCTCAGGCCCGGCTTGACCAGCGGGTTGTCGAACAGCAGCAGCCGGGTGCCGTCCATCGCCCAACGCAGGCGCTGCTTGGCATAGACGGCCGCCGTCGCCGGCGCCGTCCCGATCGAAATCGGGACAGGATGGTAGACGCTGGACCAGCCATGGGAATGCAACTCGTACGACGTCTGCACGTCTTCGACGATGTTCCATTCACTGAATCCGCCGACCGATTCGAGCGCGGATCGCCGGTACAGCGTTCCGTTGCCGCAGGAGAACGCGGCGTTGTCGCGGTCCTTCGCCGGCTGCAGGGAGCGGTAGAATATGGTTTCGGCGTTGTTCAGGATGTCGATGCGGCCCGTGTCGAAACACTGGGCGGTGCAGACGAAACCAACGCCGGGGTCACGTAGATAACCGACCACCCGCTCCCCGAGGTCCGGAACCACGAGGTGGTCCGCGTCGAGGGTCAGAATCGCGTCACCGTCGGTGCGGGCCAGCGCGTGGTTGAGATTACCGGCTTTTCCCGGCGTACCGTCGACCCGGGTGAAGCACGGCACACCGAGACGGGCCGCGAGCGCGTCGATCTCCCGCCAGTCCTTCCGGCCGGCGATACGGCCGTCGTTGAGGACGTACGTCTGGTGCGGGTAGTCGACGGCGAGGGCGAAGCGCAGGGTCCGCTCGACCATGGACGCAGGCTCACCGCACACCGTCACGAACACGTCCAGGGTGCCCACCGGCGGTGGGGCCTGGCGGACACCGCCGGGTCGCAGGCGGCTGAGCATCACCGCCGTCCACGATGCGGCCACGTAGGTGACCAGCTCCGCGCCGTAGAACAGGTAACCGATCGCGCTGGTGCCACCGAGTGTCGCCGTCCGCCAGACCAGGTAGATCGCACCGAGCACGATGACGAGCCCACCGGCTACCGGCCCCAGCCGTCTGCCGGCCGGAACAGCCGCCGACGCGCCCGGGCGTCCACGCGGAGGTCCCTCCGTCGACGCTCGGGGCCTGGGCACCAACGGCGAGAGGTCATCGCCAGCCGGCGCGGCAGTGCCGGCCGGTGCTGTGTTACGAGCCATACCTACCACCTTTCGAGAAGATCAACCTATTCGGCAACCAGTCACACGAATACCTTTCGTGCAGAACCGGATAAGTTTTCAATCAATGCGCTTCTCCCGGATGGTGATGGCTGACCGACATGACGACATCGCAAACGTTCGACCTCGATGATTGCAGAGGCAAACCACTGGTGTGACGCAGGGTAAACGTCAGTACTTCTTCCCGGAGCAGCAGCCCCCGACCATCTCAGACCCGCTCGACACCGGTCGCCGGTAATACAACGGTTTGCCCGCCGAAAACAGCGCGGAACACCTGTTCGTCGCGCCGCGCGTTTCGCTTCGGCGGAGTGCGCCCCGGGTCCCGACGCGCTGTGGCCACCGCACCGCGCGAACTCCGGCGGCCCGTACGGACGCCAGCGGAAGTACCCACCGCGGTATCAAACCGGGCGCCATGCCGGCCGCGGATGGAATGTCCCGAAATTGACTTCCATGCCGGACACCGACACCGCCTGGGTCAGCGTAACAGGACAGACGCCGGCGGTCGCCGGGCGGGACTCGGGGTGGGACTTCGGCCTCCGGCGGCACGCCAGAAGCATGATCGCGTTGCTTTGGGCCTCCAGCGACCCGGGTACTCGGACCTCCCGGACGCACCGGATCGGCATCGCCGATCCGGTGCGGAACCCCGGGTACGAAAAACATGCTCGTGCGATCTTCGGCCCGGCCGGCCGACCAGAAAAATGACCATTACGTGATGGCAGTCATACGTCCGGCCTCCGGCAAGGGCGGACCGTCGACACCATGGGATCATGACGACGGGCCGGCAGCGGCGCGATCATGTTCTTTCCGCGCCCGGGGTTCCACCGGATCGATCATCGGATCCGGGGTTCCGGCCGGATCCGAAGTCCGGAAGCTGATCCGGGAGGTCCGGAAGCCGACCCGGTCAGGTCACAGGAGGCCTCGTCCCCGAAGCACCTGGGGCGCGATCACGTAACCCCGACCGGGGTTACCCGAGAGGAGGACCGATGCCGTCCGTGCTGTGGTTGCACGGGGGAGCGTGCAGCGGGAACACCATGTCCTTCCTGAACGCCGACGAGCCGAACGTTGTAGACCTCGTCACCGGGTTCGGGCTCGACCTGCTCTGGCACCCCTCCCTCGCGGCGGAGTCGGGAGCGGACGCACGGAAGCTGCTGCGGGCCTGCGCCCGCGGCGAGACACCGGTGGACGTCCTCGTGTTCGAGGGCTCCGTGATCGAGGGGCCCGAGGGCACCGGCCGCTACGACATGTTCGCCGACCGGCCCATGAAGGACTGGCTGATCGACCTGGCGGGAACGGCCCAGACCGTGGTCGCGATCGGGGACTGCGCCTGTTGGGGCGGGATCGCGGCGACGGCTCCCAACCCGACCGCTTCGACGGGCCTGCAGTTCCACAAGCGCGAACGAGGTGGCTTCCTCGGCGCGGAGTTCCGCTCGCGCGGCGGGCTCCCGGTCATCAACATCCCGGGCTGCCCGGCCCACCCGGACTGGATCACCCAGATCCTCGTCGCGCTCGCGACCGGCCGGGCCGCCGACATCGACCTGGACGAGCTCCAGCGGCCGCGGACGTTCTTCACGACCTTCACGCACACCGGATGCACCCGCACGGAGTTCTTCGAATACAAGCAGTCCACCACCACGTTCGGGGAGGGCACCCGCACGGGCTGCCTGTTCTACGATCTCGGCTGCCGCGGCCCGATGACCCACTCGCCGTGCAACCGCATCCTGTGGAACGGCCAGTCGTCCAAGACCCGCGCGGGCGTGCCGTGCATCGGATGCACCGAGCCCGAGTTCCCGTTCTTCGATCTCGAGCCGGGGACGGTCTTCCGGACGCGCAAGGCCGTCGGTGTCATCCCCCGGGAGGTCCCCGAAGGCACCCGCCACCTCACCTACCTGGCCCAGTCCGCGATCGCGAAGATCGCCGCTCCGGACTGGTCGAAGAAGGACACGTTCGTCGTCTGACGACCCGCCTACCCCAGCTCCCCGACCAGCTTCGTGGCCGGCTTCGTGGCCGGCTTCGTGGCCGGCTCCGCGGCTACGGGCGGAAACCGCGCCGGATGGAAGAAGGACACCGATGACCACCGTCGATCTCAACGTCAGCCCGATGGGCCGGGTCGAGGGGGACCTGGACGTCCGGGTGACGATCAGCGACGGCGTCGTGACCTCCGCGTGGACCCAGGCGTCGATGTTCCGGGGCTTCGAGATCATCCTTCGGGGCAAGGACCCCCAGGCCGGCCTGATCGTGACCCCGCGTATCTGCGGTATCTGCGGTGGCAGCCATCTGTACAAGTCCGCGTACGCCCTCGACGTGGCATGGCGCACCCGGATGCCGCCCAACGCCACGCTGGTCCGTAACATCGCGCAGGCATGCGAGACGCTCCAGAGCATCCCGCGCTACTTCTACGCGCTGTTCGCGATCGACCTGACGAACAAGAAGTACGCGCGCTCGCCCCTGTACGACGAGGCCGTCCGGCGGTTCACCCCGTACACCGGCACCAGTTATGCCCCGGGAGTCGTCCTGTCCGGCAAGCCGACCGAGGTTTATGCGATCTTCGGTGGGCAGTGGCCACACTCCAGCTTCATGGTGCCCGGCGGCGTCATGGGCGCGCCGACCCTGTCCGACGTCACCCGGTCGATCGCCATCCTGGAACACTGGAAGAACAACTGGCTGGAGAAGCACTGGCTCGGCTGCTCGGTCGAGCGGTGGCTGGCCAACCGGAGCTGGGACGACGTGCTGGCCTGGGTCGAGGAGAACTCCTCGCAGCGTGACAGCGACTGCGGCTTCTTCATTCGCTACAGCCGCGACATCGGCCTGGACACCTACGGCGGTGGGATCGGCAACTACCTGGCCACCGGCACCTACTTCCACCCCGATCTCTACGCGACGCCGAGCATCGAGGGGCGTAACGCGGCCCTGATCGCCCGCTCGGGGATCTACTCCAACGGCGAGTTCTTCGACTTCGACCAGGCCCGGGTCCGCGAGGACGTCACTCACTCCTTCTACGAGGGGACGCAGGCACGCCACCCGTTCGAGGGCGAGACCAGACCGGTCGATCCGCAGGTGGGGCGCGAGCAGGGCAAGTACAGCTGGGCGAAATCGCCGCGCTACCACGTGCCGGGGCAGGGATACGTCCCGATGGAGGCCGGGCCGCTGGCCCGCCGGATAGCCGCCGGCGCTCCCGGCGCCGCCGCCCACCAGGACGACGACCCGCTGTTCATCGACATCATCGCCCGGATCGGATCGTCGGTGATGGTCCGCCAGCTCGCCCGGATGCACGAGGCCGCCAAGTACTACCAGTGGACGCGACAGTGGCTCGACCAGCTCGAGCTGCGGGAGAGCTTCTACACCAAACCGGTCGAGCACACCGAGGGCCGCGGTTTCGGAGCCACCGAGGCGGCCCGCGGGTCGCTTGCCGACTGGATCGTCATCGACGACGGCCGGATCGCGAACTACCAGGTGGTCACGCCGACCGCGTGGAACATCGGCCCGCGGGACGGCTCGCAGACGCCCGGCCCGATCGAACAGGCGCTGGTCGGTTCACCGGTCGCCGACGCCGACAACCCGGTGGAGCTCGGGCATGTGGCCCGCAGCTTCGACTCCTGTCTGGTGTGCACGGTGCATGCCTACGACGGGCGGACCGGCCGGCAACTGAGCAAGTTCGTGATCAACGGCGCTGTCTGACCCGGGGGGACACGGACAAGGAGTCGAGTAATGAGCGACACCCGGCCGACCGGGCCCACACGGGATGAACCCGGCTTCGACGTGCTGTCGGAAGCCCTCGACGAGGCGGCAGCCGGCGTCCGGGAGCTGGAACCGGCGGCCCGGCAACGAGCTGAGCAGCTGCGGCACGCTGTCGAGGCTCTCCATGGCAGCGGGATCAACGCGATCGTCCGCAAGCTGCGTGGGGATCACCGCGGTCGGGAGCTGCTGTTCGGGCTCGCGGACGATCCCGTGGTGCGGCTGCTTTTCTCCGTGCACGGGATCCTCCAGCCCACGCCGGTGACCGAGTCGCTGCGTGCGCTGGAGAAGGTCCGCCCGTACCTGCGGGCATACGGCGGGGACGCGGAGCTGGTCCGGGTGGACGGGGACACCGCGTTCCTGCGGGTCAGCGGTACCTGCAACAGCCGCGCCCTGGCCGGGGTGACGTTGCGGGAAGTTGTCAAGGAGGCTCTGATCGGCGGGGTCGAATCGATCGCGCGCGTGGTGATGCTCGCGGGTGATCCGTCCCCGACACTGATCCCGCTGGGCCCGGTGCGCAACCGCGACGGCGGATGGGTGGCGGTCGGCACGGCGGTGGAACTCGGTGACAGGCCGATCACGGCGTTGCACCTTGAGCGGGCCGACGGCGCCGAGGCCGATATCGTGGTCATCAGCCTCGACGGTCGGCTCACCGCCTACCGTGACATCTGCGCCCACCAGGGTCTGCCGATCAACGTGGCGCAGCTCGACCCGGCCACGGGCACCCTCACCTGCCCGCGCCATGGATTCTGCTACGACGCGCACTCCGGCGCGTGCCTGAACTCCCCGGGCGCCAAGCTCATGCAGTTGCCCCTGCGGGTGGACAACGGCCAGGTATGGATACGGCTCGACACGTGACCCTCGGCGGTCCGGGCACTTGGGCCTCCCGGCAGCGCGAGAAAAACATGATCGCGTTGCCTTTGGCCCGCTAGCCGACCTGGCGGATCCCGGGATGGTGCGGCGCCTTCAAGATCTTTCCTGGGGCTCGTTCACCGTTGCCCACCCAGTATCCGCCGTCAAGGCGTAGGCCCGCCTGCTCGGGCGGGATGCACCGGCCGTCAACGCGGTGGGCGTCGAACCCGGCGCCCACCCCCGCGAAGGTCTCGTGGCAGCTCGGACAGTGGGCAGCGGTCAACGCCGTCCACTGCACGTCGCATCGCCCGCAGCCCAGCAGAATCGGGCGATCATAGTCGACGTCCCGGCCAGCCACTGGCTCGCTCCTCACACATGTCCGAGCTCTCGTCCTTCGCGACCATGATTCTTCCGCTCATGTATCGGCAGGCGCTGCTCTCCTGCGCTCACCGTCGCAGTGCCGCAGTGCCGCAGACTATCGGTGTATCCGCCGTGTTTCGTCCTGTCCCCTCCCTCAAGCCTGCCTCCGGTGGGCCAAAAGCAGCATGAAAAACACGATTTCGTGGCTTTTGGCCGGCCTCGGAGGAACAGCCGAGCGCAAAGTGTTGCAGACAGCACCGTCGGACAACTGGTTCACCGACCAGGAGATCCAGGTCAGGAGCTGGACACCACTACTGATCGACTTTCCGGCGCCTACCGAGGGCGACGATGCCGTCGGTGTTGTACTGGTTGGGTATTGTGCCGGCTGGGTGTTGTACTGGCTGGAGAGTGGGCCGGCGCCGGTCTGGTACCAGCAGGCCGGTCCTGGGTTTCGCCGCTCGCCACCCGCTGCCCGCTGCCGGGCTGACAGGCCGACACCGATTCCCCTGGCGCGCTGATTCCCCGGTGGCGGACTCACACCGAGATTGCGGGAGACAGCCGGTCCCCCAGCGGATACACGTACGAAGCAGCGGAGGCGACGTGCGGACCGTCCAGAGCATCGGCCAAGTAGCGCGGATCCATGCCAAAATCGATCAAGGATTCATGATCCAATACCGTCGAATCATGGCAGTGAGGGAGTAGACGGTCGTGATAGCAGCCGTTTCCACACTCAATTTCTTGATCGAAACAGGATGTGCGACCACCTGATCAGCGCCCTCGAGGGCCAACGGCGGCGCGATCATGCTTCTTTCGCGCTCGGGGTCCGGAAGCTGATCCGGGAGGCCCAGGCATCCGGGTCGCCATCCAGACCTGGCCAGATTATGATCTTCGTGTTCCGGCCGGCAGGCAGTCCGGCGCCGCCGTGGGAGCCAGCCGGGACACGACCGTGCGAACTGGAAATGCCGGCTGGTCAGGCCGCCTCCGCCGGCGCGTAGGTCTGGCAGCGCGGACCGCATACTCGGATGCAGGCGTTGCAGCCGATGCACTTGCCGGCGGCCTCGATAGTCATAATCTTGCGTTCGACCTCTTCGTCGTCGTCGAAGGGATCGATCAGTTCACCCTCGTCGTTCACACCCATCAGCCTGAGGACGCCCTGGGCGCAGACCTTGTAACAACGGCCACAGCCGATACACTTCTCCCCGTCCAGCGCCACGATGTACTGGGGTACCCAGGGCGTACCGTCGCGAGTGGCGAACTTCACATGGCTCATTCGAAATCTCCTCGGTCTGCGGTGGTCGGGTGGAGCGCTTTACACCCCATAGCGGTCCGGGGACCCAGACCTCCGGCAGCACGGAAAAAGCATGATCGTGCTGCCTTCGGCCCACTGGGGAACGGCGTCCGATGCGCCATATACACGACCTGTCCGAGGAACCGCCGACAGCAATCACGGAAGTCGCCCAGGGCACCTACGACGCCTACAGGTCCATCTTGGCGTGGGCCACGCGGATGGACACCGTACAAGTACAGAGGTACTCCACCAAACGGTATCTCGACCTCGGCCGCATGGGCGGACGGCTACTTGACCCCCCTACGGCAGAGACTCTCGGCAGTCCGGAAAGCTGGGCCACCGAGGGAAAATTATCCTTTTTGGGTCACCGTGCCACCCGCCGCGGCAAAACGGCTAACACAAAAAGTGTGTAATCCTTTACCGAGAACAGCGAGAGGGCATTCAGCGCCCTACCGTCAGTAGTCATGATGGTGTCGGATGTGATACTCGGTGTACTCGGTGACGGCCCCTTCCGCGGTGGCACCTATCCGGTTCACCCAGGGCAGTCGTTGACATTCAACGCCTCCTGGCTGAATCCGCGATGTCTGGTCTACAGCCCGACAAGCGAGATCGTGGATACCCCGGAGGGTGAGGCGGCCATCCTGCTGTGCGGCGAAGCCCATACCCAGCCGCTGGGCGACTGCCCGCGATGTTCCTGCGGATGGCCCGCTCCGCAGATCCAGGCTCCCTGGGAACAGCCCGTTCCGCAGACCCGTACTCCTCGCGAACAGCCCGCGGCGGCCCAGAAGCGTCACGGGGCTCACCTGTGGATGTTCCACGGAACAGGTCCGATCTGGGACCTCCAGGATCCGGCCGCATAGCCGGCCGCAATCGTGAACACCTGGACACGGCGTGCCCTTGCTGGATGGTCACAGTCGCAGGACCATGTCCGTTGTGCTGCTCTTCGACGAAATTCTCGCGATCTCCGACCCGGTCGAGCGCGCAGCGGTCGCTCACGATCTGCTCTGGGAAGATCATCCTCAGCGGGTGCGTCTGCGTGTCGTCCGCGGCCTGGCGATCCGTGAGGCGATCGGCCTGGGTCTCGCCGTCGAGGAGATAGCGGACCGGCTCCACGTCCGGGTGCCCGATCTGACCTGGATGAGCGACCAGGCAGGCCCCGGCCGGAAGTGACGCCCGGCCGCATGCGATTCGCCCCGCGGACGGAACGTCCCGGTTACTGCCGCTTCGTGCCGTGGACGCCGTAGCCGTAGCCGGACCGCGTCGGACGTGATGGGGGGTGGGCATGGGGGTCGACGGCACCGAGATCGCGGTCGGGGTGATCGACCGTGGGGACGGCCCCGTCGCCCTTCCCGCGGTGGAGATCGTGCCCGAGTCCGGGGTGTACGACTACGCCGCCCGGTACACCGTAGGGGCAACCGGCTTCTTCTGCCCTGCCCGGCTCGACGCCTCCGTTGCCCGCCGTGCCGCGGAGGCGGCGGTGACCGCCCACCGCACGCTCGGCCTGCGGGACCTCTCCCGCACCGACATGATCGTGACCGCCGGCGGTGAGGTATACGTCCTGGAAACCAACGTCGTTCCCGGCATGACACCCACCAGCACTTTCCCCATCGGCCTGGAAGCAGCTGGGCTGGACTTCGCGGCCGTCTGCCGTGACCTCGCTGCCCGGGCCGCCCGGGCCGCCCGAGGCGCCCGGCGTCATCCCGGCTGACATATCCGGGTCCACCGATATCATCAAACCAATATCGTCAAACCCCGCTCGTGGCCACCGGCGCGAATCTTATCGCATCATTTCGGTGACCAATCGATGGTTCGACGATTCGTGCGGTTCCCGCCGTCGCCAATTCAGTATCGATTCATCGGGGAGTAATGCTGCCCGGCAAGTCTTTTACTCGGCTGTTGGCCGCGGTATCGCGTCACCACCTGCCCGGCGATGCAGGTGAATCGCGAGGGAGCGGTACGGATGGCCGACGGCCGACGCTGTCGTGTCCTGTGTCTGGGTATGACCACGAGAAGGAGAGGGCCCGGCCATGAGCTCTGCCTCGACATCGGATGCCCCCGGCGCTGCCGCCCCCCTGGCGTTCGGTGCCTTCGACCCCGCACGCCGCGCCGACCCCTACCCGAGCTACCGTGCCCTGCGTGAGGCGGATCCGTTGTACCGCATCCCGCTGGGGGATCTCCAGGCCACTCTGGTGACGCGCTACGACGGCTGCGTGACCGCCCTGTCGGAAACAGCGTGGGGACGCGGCGAGGTGGGGAGCAACGCATGGCGCCCCGCCGATGCGCTGGATGGTGGGCTCAGGTCATTCCTGCGGATGAACCCGCCCGGCCACACCCGGCTGCGCGGGCTGGTCAGCAAGGCTTTCACCCCCCGGGTGATCGCCGCTCTGGAGCCACGGATCACATCCTGGGTCAATTCGCTGATCGACACCGCGCTTGAGGCGGGCGACGTCGACCTGATCGACGCCTTCGCCCGCCCGCTCCCGCTGCGTATCATCTGCGAACTGCTGGGCGTGCCCGCACAGGACGAGAAGACGTTCCGGGGCTGGGCCAACGACCTAACCCGCGGGCTCGACCCGGACTACCTGCTCACACCCGACGAGCTGGCTCGGCGCGTCACCTCCTCCCGCGACTTCGACGCCTACTTCAGGGAGCTGATCGCACAGCGCCGAGCCCGGCCGACAGAGGACCTGCTCAGCCGTCTGGTGGCGGTGCAGGACCACGGTGACGTGCTGAGCGAGACCGAACTGCTGGAGCTCTGTGCCCTGCTGCTGGTCGCCGGGTACGAAACGACGGTCAACCTGATCGGCAACGCCGTCCTGGCGCTGCTGCGCAATCCCGACCAGCTTGCTCTCCTGCGCGCCGATCCCGGCCTCATGCCCTCCGTCATCGACGAGACGTTGCGCTACGACTCACCCATCCAGCTCGTCGGCCGTGTGGCTCTGCGGGACACCGAGATCGCCGGACATGCGTTCGCTCAGGGTGAAGTAATCATCGTCCTGTTCGCGTCCGCCCAGCGGGACCCGAGCGTCTTCGCGGACCCGGACCGCTTCGACGTCACCCGCTACGCCGGAACCACTCCCGCTCCCCGTCACCTCGGTTTCGGTCTGGGCATCCACTACTGCCTCGGCGCGCCCCTCGCCCGGCTGGAGGCGGAGATCGCCATGCGGGCGCTCATCCGCCGTGCTCCGGACCTCGCCCTGGCCATGGACCCACCGCCCTACCGGCCGCACCTGACCATACGCAGCCTCGCGGCCCTGCCCGTCCGGCTGTCGTCCTGACCCGTCCCGTGTCCTGACCCGTCCCGACCATTATGGACGATCACGGCGAATGGATGACCGGGACGGACGACCGCGATGGGCAACCGCGGCGAACGGATGACCACGTGAAAAAGCGCTGACGGAGGGGAGACACGCACCGTCAGCGCCCGCAGACACACAGCGTCCCGGAGACGCGCGCCGTCAGCCCCCGGGAGTGCCTGTCTCAGCCTCCTGAACCCCAGCCTCCTGAACTGCGGAGGTGGACACCTTCCTCGGCGTGGTCGGGTGCGCCCAACCGAACCGGACGACTCCGGCTGCCACTGCCGGGCGCAGCAGCACTGTGGGGGCGTCCACGAGGTTCAGCATGCTCATCAGGGCGCGCGCCACCGTGGCGTCCTGGTGTGCCGCGACCTGTACCCGCTCCGCATACGGGCCCACCAACCGGTTACGCAGGCTGCGTCGCCCCCGGACGCCGGGATAACGCAGGTCGGCACCGTTTGCCATGTCCCACGCGACGTCCACGAGATGTGCGGCCTGCTGGTAGAAACGAGCCGGCAGATTCGGCCCGCCGGCCCGCAGGCAGTCCTGCAGCGCCCGCACCTGCTGGGCCGCCACGGTCATTCCCTGAGCATAGAGCGGATTGAAGCTGCACACCGCGTCACCGATGGTGAGGAATCCTTCGGGTGGATTCTTCAGGCGCTCGTAGTGCCGACGCAGCGAACCGGAGAAACGGTGGGGTACCGGGTCGCTCAGCGCCTCGGTCGAGGTGACGATGTCGTAGATGTCGGGTACGGGCAGGGTCCGGGCGAACGCCTCGAAACCCGCGGGATCCGTCGGCGGATGGTCACCGAGCATTCCGGCGAGCGTGATGTGCCAGCGGTCACCCTCCAACGCGACGGCGCCGCCGCCACGGAATCCGGGCATGGTGGAGATTATGATCGAACGGTAATCGTCGAGATGTCCGGGACGGTAACGGTAGAAACGCGACGCATAACCGAGATCCACGTCGATCCGCTGCTCGGGCGGCCGGGGCAGGTCAAGGGCGGCCAGCCAGTCCGGGCCGCGGGAGGCGCGGCCGGTCGCATCCACGACGAGGTCCGCGTAGATGAGCTGGGTACGCACGGGATCCGCGCGGGTGAGATCCACCTCGTCAGCTCCCGGGTCGGTCGGCCGCGGGCCCTCGTCGCCCACGGCGCGAGATGACCGGGCGACACGCACGCCGATGATCCGGTCAGGAGCGTCGGGTGCCGCGACAAGCCCGGCCGCGGACGTCCGCTCGACGAACTCCACGCCGGGAATCTTCCGCAGTCTCGTCCGCAGGACGTCCTCCAGCAACCCCCTGCTGGCAAGTATCGAGATCAGCCCGGTTGGGGTCGAACGGACCCGCAGCCCCCGCAGGTACCAGCGGGAACCCACCAGGGTCTCGATCGTGGACGCACCCCGCTCCGTCAGTTCCGTGGTCAGCCCGGGAAACAGCTCCTCTATGATCTGGCGTCCGCGGTCGAGCAGCCCGTGCAGATGCCTTCCCTGGGGTGCTCCACGGCGCGAGTCCCCGTCGAGAAGCACGTCCCGTTCCAGCACCGTGACCCGGCCGAAGGTCTCCGACAGCACCCGGGCGGCCAACAGCCCGGCGATCCCGGCGCCGAGGACGACCGCGTGACCATGCCCGTCCGCGGCCCGCCGGACCGGCGACGGTCGGCTGTACAGCGGATCCCGCGGACCGGGCCGCGATTCCTGGTCCGATATCGGGGGCACTCCGCCGTACTCCATCACGCCTCCCGTGGCCGTCGTGTATTCCCAACCGGCGTGGTTCGACCGCTCCGGGAGCTTTCCCGACGCCTCGTCCGCCTGCCGTGTCGTCCCGCCGCCAACCACTGATCCGGCGATTCCGGCCGCGTTGCCATCGATATTTTGAGTCCGTCACCGCTCCGACGTCAACCGGACCCGCGAAGATTGACAAGAAGATTGACAAAATGCATCGGGAGCCTTCGTTCCCCCGCGCCGGGAAGCACCGTAACCGCAGGTCATGAGCTTGCCCATACTCTTTACCTTGCCCTTTGCGCAACCCTTCCATTATCAGCTGATCCGATTGGTTCATTCGATGTCATAATGGCCGGCGCCAGCGCGGTCCGGGCCGCCACCAAGCCCGTCAGATTCCCGTACCGGCATGTAAATAGACCGTTCACCGAGCCGCCAGCCGGGCGTGCTGAAATACCGTTTCACTGGACGATCCGGTGCGTTCGGCGATTTCATCACCGGTGCCGGCGCCAGATACATCAGCCGGTGCGGTCGAGGCCTGAGACAACCGGTGACGACGGCACCGAAGAATCGTGAGAGGGAGCCGATATGGACGTGGCGACGACCCCGGTGAAAACGCCGAACAACCCTGCCGCGCCGCCGCCCCTGCTGAACGAACTGTTCGACCCGGCGAACCGGGCCGACCCGTACTCCCGGTACGACGATCTGCGCGACGCCGGCCCGCTGCACATGTCGGCCTTCGGGCTGCACCTGGCAACCCGCTACGAGGACTGCGTCAAGATCCTGCAGAGCGGGGACTGGGGGCACGACAAGGAGGCGGAGCAGCTGCACCCCACCATCCCGGCGTCGGCCTTCCCGGACACCTTCCTGTGGATGGAGCCGCCCGACCATACCCGGCTACGTGGTCTGGTCACCAAGGGCTTCACGGCACGCCGGGTGGCCGGCCTCCGGCCGCGTATCGAGGAACTCGTCAACGAGCTGATCGACGCCGCGCTCGACGCCGGCGAGTTCGATTTCATCGAGACGATCGCCTACCCACTACCGCTCACCATGATCTGCGAGATCCTGGGCGTGCCCGCCGAGGACCACACGCTGGTGCAGAAGTGGTCGCAGGCGCTTTCCCGCGCGTTCGACCCGGACGTCTACATGACCCCCGAGGCCCTCACCGCTCGTAACGAAGCACTGCCGGAGTTCGCCGGGTACTTCCGCCAGCTCGTCGACGAACGGCGGCAACACCCGGGAGACGACCTGATCAGCTCCCTGGCCGCGGTGGAGGACCAGGGCGACCGGCTCACCGCCGACGAACTGCTGGGCACCTGCATCACCCTCATCATCGCCGGCCACGAGACGACCGTGAACCTGGTCGGCAACGGCGCCCTCGCCCTGCTACACAACCTCGACCAGCTCGACCTGCTGCGCAGGCGGCCGGAGCTGATCCCCAGGGCCGTCGACGAGCTGCTCCGCTACGACTCGCCCATCCACATGAACACCCGCGCCGCCAAGCGGGAACTGGTGGTCGGCGGCCGGACCTTCGCCCCCGGGGAAGGCGTGGTCGCGCTGATCGCCTGCGCGAACCGTGACCCGGACGCCTACGACGAGCCGGACCGACTCGACGTCACCCGCTTCTCCGGGGAGCAATCGGTCTCCCGTCATCTGTCCTTCAGCCTCGGTCACCACTACTGCCTGGGCGCACCGCTCGCCCTGCTGGAGATGGAGATCTTCCTCGACACCTGGGTCAGCCGCGTCGGGACCGCCGAGCTCCTCACAGCCGAGCCGACGTACAAGCCGAACATCCTCATCCGCGGTCTGGCGAACCTTCCCGTGCGCTTCCAGGCGTAGGCAACCACCGTTCAAGTGATCATTACCGGAAGTTCGCCCGGAGTCCGCGCCGGTGACGCGACGGCGCGGCTCCTGGTATCCACGCTCTGCCTCGACGTCATCGTCCTGTCCCTGATACAGACCCTGGTCGTGCCCGCGCTGACCGAAATCGCGGGACAGCTTCATACGACCGCGGCGACCGTGGGCTGGGCGGTCACGGCGAACCTGCTCGCCGCCGCGGTACTCACCCCGCTCCTCGGCAGGCTCGGAGACCTCCGTGGAAAGCGTCGCGTACTGCTGGGAGTCCTGGCGGTGGTCGTGGCGGGCTCACTACTGGCCGCGGCCACCGCATCCGTGCCGCTGCTCATCCTCGGCCGGGTGCTGCAGGGAGCCTCGTACGGCATCTTCCCGCTGACCATGGGCGTGCTGCGGGATGAAATCCGCACCGACCGGCTGACCTTCGCGATGGCCGTGGTCAGCGGGATGCTCGGGCTCGGCAGCGGGCTCGGCGTCGGCCTGGCCGGAATGCTTACCCGTAACCACGGCGACTATCATCAGATCTTCTGGCTTGCCACCGTGGCCGGTTTCCTCGCTCTCCTCCTGACCGCGGCCGCGGTCCCGCACCGGGACGGTCATGCTTCGGGAACGGTGGACTGGTTCGGTGCCGGGCTACTCGGTGCGGCGCTCGTCCTGCTGCTCCTGCCGCTGTCAGAGGGCAACGACTGGGGATGGACCTCCGCAGCCACCCTCTGCTGCTTCACCGCCTGCGCAGTGCTGTTCGCGGTATGGCTCGGCGTCGAGAACCGGGTCGGCACGCCGCTGGTCGCTCCGAGGCTGCTCGCCCACCGACCCGTCCTCATCACAAACCTCGCCGGACTGTTCCTCGGAGTGGGGATGTTCACCGGCTTCCTCGGCATCTCCCACCTCGTCGAGACGCCCCGCGCCGAGGCCGGCTACGGCTTCAGCGCCAGTGTCCTCGCGGCCAGCAACGTCTATCTGCTTCCCGGAGTGGTGGCCGGCGTGCTCGTCGTACCTTTCGGCGGCAGGGTGGTACGACGCCACGGCGGCCAGGCGACGCTCCTGGCCGCCACCGTCCTCGGCGTCACCGGGTTCGCTCTCCTTGCCTTGCTGCATGACGCAACCTGGGAGGTCATCCTCGGTGGAGTGATCGTCAACTTGTCGATCACCTTTGGGTACGCCGCCATACCCCCTCTGCTCGTTCTGGCGGTACCGCCAGGTGAAACCGCGATCGCCAACAGCATCAATTCCATCGCGCGCACGGTGGGCAGCGCGCTCGCCAGCGCCATGACCGTCACCCTGCTGACCAGCCGGCTCCTGCCCATGGGCATGACCCGCGAATCCTCCTACACCATCGCGTTCGCGATCGCAGCCGCGGGATACACCGTTGCCGGCCTGCTCGTCGGCCTCGGCCTGAAAAGCGGGCACCGCCTGGAGCCGGCAGACCCTGGACGACCTCCGGTGATGAGCGCGGCCTGACGCGGGTCGGGCGATCCCGCGTCCGGCGCGAGCAGGCGTCCGTATACCGTATGACGATGTTCTCCGATACCTGCGGGCCCCGTGCTGGTGGAGTCCTTTGATGGCCGGCCAGTCCAGGCGCGGCGGCAATGGCGTGGCCCGCGGTGGTCAGGGCGGCCGCGCGGCCAAGGCCGGGTCACACCGTAAAGGCGCGTCGGCCGGTAGCGGGGGGCAGCGGCGAAAGAGCCTGCAGGGACGTGGAGCGACCCCACCAGCCGAGATGCGTCCCGGCCACCCGGCCCAGCGTCGGGCAGCTGCGGCCACCGCTGGCGAGGCACGGCGTCCCAGCGGACCTCGCGCCGCCGACAAGAACGGGCAGCGTGACGACCGGACTCGTGACGACCGAGGCCGTGACGACCGGGCTCGCGGCGCCAGGACCCGTGACGACCGGGCCACCGGTGATATCGGGGCTCGCGGCCCCCGCGCGCCGCAGCGGAGCCGCACGGGCGGGCCTGCCTGGGCTGGTCCGGCCCGCGCGGGGCGCTCCGGCCGTGCGGAACGGGACGAGCGGGGCGAACTCGACGAGCTGGTGGTCGGCCGCAACGCGGTGGTCGAGGCGCTGCGGGCGGGCGTCCCGGCGTCCGTCCTCTACATAGCTGCTGGAACCGAGTACGACGAACGTCTTGACGAGGCCCGTCGCCTTGCCCCGCGCGGCGGGGTGGCCGTCGCGGACGTCGCACGGACCGAACTGGACCGGATATGCGGTTCCGCGCCGCATCAGGGGCTGGCGCTGTCGATACCGCCCTTTCAGTACGCCCATCCCGACGACCTGCTCGCCCGCGCGCAGGGAGCGCCACCAGGACTGTTGGTGGCCCTGGACGGCGTGACCGACCCGCGCAACCTCGGTGCGGTCATCCGGTCGGCGGCGGCGTTCGGCGCGCATGGGGTCATGGTGCCCGAGCGGCGGGCAGCCGGCGTCACCGCCGCGGCCTGGAAGACGTCGGCCGGCGCCGCGGCCCGGTTGCCGGTAGCGCGGGCGACGAACCTTGTGCGCGCGCTGACGAGCTGGGCGCAGGCCGGTCTGTTCGTGGTGGGGCTCGCCGCGGACGGCGAGATCAGCCTGGACGACCTGGAGATGACTTCCGACCCACTCGCGCTGGTTGTCGGCTCGGAAGGACGCGGCCTGTCGAGGCTGGTCGGGGAACACTGCGATCTGACCGTGCGGATCCCGATGCTCGGGGAGGTCGAGTCGCTCAACGCCGGGGTCGCCACGGGTGTGGTGCTGGCGGAGATCGCCCGCCGCCGGCGGGTGGATGGAGCGGGGAGCGCCAGCCGAGGGTAGGGCCTCACCCGAGAGCCGGTTGACCGGCCTCTCCCGAGGGGAGGTCCGCCGGGGTCTCACGGCCGAGAACGCTCACTCAGTCCGCCCTCGGCCGATCCTGCTGGTTTTTCCACCAATCCTGCTGGTTGCCCTCGGTTTCTGGTTGCCCTCGGTTTCTACTGGCCGGGTTTCTACTGGCCTGCCGCCTGCGGCCAGTGCAGCGCCGCCGGTGACGCGGATGGCGCGGAGCGTCCGGTCTCATCGTCAAGAATGGCGACGGTCCGCTCGAGCAGGGAACGAAACTCCTCCGACTCGGCGGGGGTGAAGACGGCGGCAAGGCGCTGCTCGACCGCGAGCGCGACGGCGTCCGCCCGGTGCAACAGCACCCAGCCGGACTGGGTCAGTCGGCACTGGAAGACCTTGGCATGGACGTCCGACTGCTCACGCACGATCAGCCCCTTCGCCTCGAGCGTGAGCAGCAGGCTTGCCATCGACTGGGGCGTGACCATACATCGGCGGGCGAGCTGGGCACCGGAAAGCCCGGGTGACTCGGCAAGCGTGAACAGTACTGTGTACTGGGGGACGGACAGACCGACGTCGCGCAGCGCCCGGGTCTTCTCGCGGATGAGCGCCTGTTCAGCCCGCTTGATCGAATGCCCGAGGCGGGATACGGCGGCAGCGAGCGGTAGTTCGCCCCACTCCATTTCGTGGTCTCTCCTCTCACATACCACCGGTCCCACATACCACCGGGCGGATACGCCGACGTCCGAGTCCAGATATCCTTCGCCCCCTCCGGCGAACGGCGCGAAAAGGGCGACGTCTCCACTCTAATACTCCCTACCCATTCCCAACCGGCAGTGTCGTATATACCAGTTCCCGTGGTGGAAGCGTGGATGCGGCGATGTGCCGGGTAGTCATGCCGACGTGACGGCCGGTCAACCCACCGACCTAGCGGAAACCCAAAGTAATGGCCAGCGAGCACAGGTGTGGGTCGATTCACAGGACGTGTGTGGCCTCACAAGAATCCGACCGCACCAGATCATGGCGCTCTTCCGCCGTTAGCATGGCTTCTCACGCTTCAGCGAGGAGGCGGACGACATGGGTGTCAATATGTTCGGGCCGGAACGTGGGCCGAGGTTCAGCAAGTTCTCCGAGATGGTCGCCGACGACCTCCGGGGCAGGATGGCGCGCGGTGAGGTCAGGCCCGGCGAGCATCTCCCGCCGGAGAGCGAGCTGATGGACATATACGGTGTCGCGAGGCCGACAATGCGCGAGGCCTTGCGCATCCTCGAGTCCGAATCCTTGATCGTTCTTCGTCGCGGCTCCCACCTGGGACCACTCGTTCAGGAGCCGGACACCCGGGTTCTCGCGCGGCAGACCGGTCTGCGACTGCAGATGCAGGGAACTTCTGTCCGGGACCTGGTTGAGGCGCGGGCGGTGGTGGAACCGGGCGCGGTGGCGCTGGCAGCAGCACGCCGGAGCGGATCAGACCTCCAGGAAATGCGTGACTGCCTGCTGACCGCCGGCAGGTCGCGCAGCATTCTCGACTTTTCCCGCCCGTCCGTCGACTTTCGCATCCTGGTCGTGCGGTCGTCCCACAACAGGACCCTGATACTGATGGCGGAACTCGTCTCGACCCTGCTCCGGAAGGAATACGAATCCGTTCTGCGGAATATCGCCGAAGCGGACGGACGCCGGTTCATCCAACAATCGGTCGCCCGGTACGAACGCCTGACTGACCTGATCGAAAATCGTGACGTGCAGGGCGCCGTCGAATTCTGGCAGAACCACGGTACGGTCGACGCGGAGTTCGGGACGAGCAGTCTGCAACCGGGCCCGATGCTCGCGGTCTATTCCTGACCCACTGACCGAGGCTGGCCGGCACATGTCAGCAGGTGTCGGCACGTTCTCCCGAGATTCGACCGCTGCCGAGACCTGACCGGCCGGCTCGGGACGAGTTCCGACACGACGACTCCCGTCGGACACGCCTCCCCCGGTCGGGCTCAGGGCGAGGTGTCCGGGTCGGGGCCCGGCCATCAGGCATCGCGGGGTGGGGCGGCCCGCGGGAGGGTCCGCGTTCACCTCGGGGAGCTGGAAGAACTGGGCCGGGCGCCGCCGCGCTGGAAGCGTCCGGCAGTGGCGGGGAGCGAACCGCTGGCGCAACCGGAGTCCCACCGATCACCAACCCCGAGGAGCATGATCCGCCTTCGATGCCCTACGCTGGGGAGGTTCCCGGACCAGCCGGCGTGGCGCAACTGGCAGCGCACTCGACTTGTAATCGAGCGGTTAGGGGTTCGAATCCCCTCGCCGGCTCCGAAATCCTTGTGGCACAGGCGGTTTCGGTGACAATAATGATCATTTTGCTGTCGAACCCCACGCTTACCCCACGCTTTGGGCTCGGATCGATGTTCGTCGTCGGTGAGCATCCTTGCCGCACCGGCGGCGAGTTTGTGGTCCTGGTCACACCTGAGAGGGTGTTCTGTGAGCCTTCGCCGGGTCTCGGGCTGACTGGAACGCCTCGAGATCACCCGGGCGACGGGGCTGGAACTGTCCGCCGAGGACAACGCCACACCGGTCGAGATGCCGCCGGGCTATCGCGAGGTGGTGGCCCTGTTCGAGCATGACGGGAACGGGCTGCGCGCCAAGGACACCTGCCGGGCGCTGGGCGCCGGCACCGACCCCCGCCACGTCGAGAGCATGCGCGCCAAACTGAAACGCCTCGTCGACCGCGGCGTGCTCACCGAACCCGACCCCGGCCTGTTCGTCCTGCCCCGACCCACCCCAGAGATCAACTCAAGCTGAGACCCGACGAAAACTCACAGAACACCAACCCAGAGCGCGGCCGGCCCCGATCGCCCGTTTGGCGTACACCATTTTCACATGATCCTTTCGGCATCGTGAACCGACCCGCCGCTCGGCGGGCAGACAGCCGCGGCCGGACTGCTCCGTCGGGAATCAGGCGGGCCTGATGCCTCGCCGAAAGAAGGGAAAGCGCCGATGGGGCATTTCGGGTTCGTCGAGGCGGGCGCGATCGGTCTCCTACAAGGGATCACGGAACTGTTTCCGGTGTCCAGTCTCGGACACAGCGTGCTCGTCCCCGCGTGGATCGGTGGGAGCTGGGCGCGGGACCTGGACGTCTCCGCGCCGGAATCGCCCTACCTGGCCTTCATCGTCGCCGTACACGTCGCTACCGCGATCGCCCTGATCACGTTCTACTGGCGCGGCTGGGTCCGGATCACCAGGGGTCTGGCGGTATCGGTACGGGACCGCCAGGTCCGGACATCCGACCAGCGACTCGGCTGGCTCCTGATTATCGCGACGGTTCCGGTAGGAGTCAGCGGTCTCCTGCTGGAGCACACTTTCCGCACCACGCTCGGCAAACCGCTGTCGGCAGCGTTGTTCCTGACCGTCAACGGGGGCGTGCTGCTCGCTGGGGAGCGGCTGCGGCGGAGGAACACGGCGCCCCGCGGACCCGGGTCCGCGCCCGCTCCGGTGACGACGGCGCCGATCACCGGCAGGTTCACCGCCGGGAGACCGACTCCGACGCCCGCCACGGGCGCTCCTGAAGGCACCACCCCGGGATCGGCCGGCCCGGCGCCGCTGTCCGTCGGTGCCGCCGCGGACCTGGCCGCCGACCAGAGACTGGCCGCACTCCCCGCGAGGGGCGCTCTTGTTGTCGGCTTCGCCCAGGTCGCCGCACTCGCACCGGGGATCAGCCGATCGGGCGTGAGCATGGTGGCCGGTCTGGTCCGCGGCCTGTCCCACGAGGACGCGGCTCGGTTCGCGTTCCTGCTGGCCACCCCGGTGATCTTGGCTGCGGGCCTGCTCAAGCTGCCGGATCTGTTCGGCCCGCTCGGCAACGGGGTACGGGGGCAGACCCTGTTCGGGGCGGCGGTCGCGGGTGTCGCGGCCTATCTGTCGGTGCGGTTCCTCAGCCGCTGGTTCGAAACCCGGACGCTCGCCCCGTTCGCGTTCTACTGTCTCGCCGTCGGATTCGTGTCCGTACTGAGGTTCGGTCCCTTCTCGTTCTGATTTCGCGGGCCCCGAGGCGCTCTGCCCGTGAGACGATC
>NZ_CAAAFR010000018.1:0-5536 GCF_900634745.1 Protofrankia symbiont of Coriaria ruscifolia | reverse complement strand
TCCCAACGGGTACCGATCACGTGACCTACATGGCGCAGGCGGCGGCGGCGCGCATCATCGCCCCGGACTGGGCCAAGGAAGACATGTTCGTTGTGTAGTGCGAAGGCGCCGCGAGAGAGCGGCGCTTTTGCATGTGCAGGCACATTGTTCCGGAACCAACTGAACCGCAGGAGTTGATATGGCAACCGTAGAACTGGCACCAGCCGATATGCGCATCAGTCCGCTGGGCCGCGTGGAAGGCGATCTTGACCTCAACATCTCCATCAAAGACGGCGTTGTAACCGATGCCTGGACCGAAGCCAGCATGTTTCGCGGCTTCGAGATTATTCTGCGGGGCAAGGACCCGCAGGCCGGTCTGATTGTGACGCCGCGTATCTGCGGCATCTGCGGCGGCAGCCACCTGTACAAGGCCAGCTACGCTCTGGACACGGCCTGGAAGACGCACGTTCCGCAGAACGCGACCCTGGTTCGTAATATTGCGCAGGCTTGCGAGACGCTGCTCTCGATTCCGCGCTGGTTCTATGCCTTGTTTGCCATTGACCTGACGAACAAGAACTACGCTCATCTGCCGGAGTACGACGAGGTGGTGCGGCGCTTTGCTCCCTTTGTGGGTACCAGTTACGAGCGCGGCGTGACGCTGTCGGGCAAGCCGGTCGAGGTGTATGCGATCTTCGGCGGCCAGTGGCCGCACTCGAGCTTCATGATTCCCGGCGGCGTGATGTGCGCCCGACGCTCTCCGATGTCACCCGTTCCATTGCCATTCTGGATGCGTGGAAGCGGGAGTGGCTGGAGAATAAGTGGCTGGGCTGTTCGGTGGAGCGCTGGCTGGAAACAAGACCTGGGAGGACATCCTGGCCTGGGCCGATGAGAACGAGAGCCAGCACAACTCCGACTGCGCGCTCTTCCTGCGCTTTGCCCTGCGCGCCGGGTTGGACAAGTTCGGTGCCGGTTGCGGCTCGTTCCTCTCGACCGGCACTTACTTCGAGCCGTCTCTTTACGAGAACCCACAGTGGAGGGGCGCAACGCGGCACTGATCTCGCGCTCCGGCATCTACGACGGCAAGAGCTTCCACGACTTCGATCATATGAACGTGCGAGAGGATACGGCGCATTCGTTCTATAAAGGCACGACCTCGCTCCATCCGTGGGAGGGCATTACGGACCCGATCGATCCGGCGGATGGCAAGAAGCAGGGAAAGTACAGCTGGGCGAAGAGCCCGCGGTATGAGATTCCGGGCATCGGCTCAACGCCGGTGGAGGCCGGGCCGTTTGCGCGTCAGGTGATAGCGGGCCGGGAGAATCCGGCAACGCATCAGGATCACGATCCGCTGATCCTGAATTCCCTCCGCTCGCAGGGGCCGAGCGTGCTGCTGCGTGTGATGGCCCGAATGCACGAGGCGCCAAAGTACTACAAGTTCGCACGCAGATGGCTGGACGCGCTGCATTTGCAGGACAAGTTCTACACCAAGCCGGTGGAGCTTGCCGAAGGCAAGGGGTTCGGCTCGACTGAAGCCGCGCGCGGTGCCCTGTCGGACTGGATCGTGCTCTCCAAGGGCAAGATTGAAAACTACCAGGTCATCACGCCCACGGCGTGGAACATCGGCCCGCGCGATAACAAGGACATCAAGGGACCGATGGAGCAGGCGTTCCTCGGTGCGAAGATCACCGATCCTCTGGACCCGGTGGAGATGGGCCATGTGGCTCGGTCGTTCGACTCCTGCCTGGTTTGCACCGTGCACGCCTATGATGGAAAGACGGGGCGCGAGCTGTCGCGCTTCCGTATCGGAGAGGGTTCCTGATCGCTTGGCTGGAATGGACCAAAGGCCCGAGACTCTGATCGTCGGCTGCGGCAACTTGTTGCGCGGCGATGATGGGGCCGGGCCTGTATTGATCCGGCGGCTGTGGGATGCGGGGCTTCCTCCCGGAGTGCACTGCGCGGACGGTGGCACGGGAGGGATGGATGTTGCCTTCCAGATGCGCGGCGTTCCGAACATCATCCTGATCGATGCGTGCAACTCCGGTTCGAAGCCGGGAACGATCTTCAAGCTGCCGGGTACGGAGGTGGAGCAGCTGCCTCCCCTGACCGGCATCAACCTGCACGCCTTTCGCTGGGATCATGCGCTGGCCTTTGCCCGCTGGTTGCTGAAGGACGAGTATCCGGAGAAGATTACGGTGTATTTGATTGAAGCCTCGGAGACGCATGTCGGCGCTCCGCTCTCCGCTTCGGTGGAGAAGGCGATCGAGGAGTTATGCGGTCTGTTGTTGGAGGAGCTGCGCAGCAGCAGTGGGGTCGCAGCAGGGTGAAGCGATGGATGTGCCCAGCCGTGCAGTTGGAGCGCGAACGTACGTGGAGCACGAGAAGGGGCGATGGGTCGTGTATATGGAAGTGACAGAGTGGATGGACGATGCAGCTCCCGGTGCAAATCCGACGCGCATACGGACGATTCGCATTGAGGAATACCCGACTCAGGCACGCGCACAGGTGGCGGCGCGCTGGATGGAACGCACGGCGGATCGTACTCCCGATGTGCGCTGGATGAGGTCGCTATGAAGGAACAGAGGATGCTGCGTCCGCAGCCTGTAGGTGTATTCCCCTTTCCTGTTGGTCTGCTGTTGCTGCCGGCGGTAGAGGATGCCCCTGTGGGGGCGCTGCAGGTGTGGATGCATGCCGGCCGCACGACGGCGTTTCCCGAGCAGTGGTCTTTCTATGCACTGGCGCTGCAGGGTGAGATGGAACAGGCGGCGAAGGCTGCTTTGCAGGAGGACTCAGCGCTCGGGCGCTACAACACGTTTGTCCTGACGGCCGATCCCGCGCTATACATGGTGCTTTGTCAGGAGGCGCGAGGTGAGCTGGGTGTTCTCACGCAGCTCGCGGCCTACGCTCATGGCATCGTCGATGCGCCTGCCGTGGAAGAACAGATGGCTGTGCTCGACGGAGAGATGCTTGCGCTGGGGCACATGATTCAGGCGGCACACCTGTTGGAGCTGAATGAACTGCACCCGGCCTATGATCTCCTGCTGCAGTCCGCTGAGCAGGTGCGTGACATCTCGCCGGTCTTTGCGGCGCAGATGTACAGCCAGGCCGCCCAGCTGACGGCAGGTCGTGAGGCCCTGGGCCTGTATCGGAAGGCTGTGGCCCTGCTCGAGACCTGCCAGGATGCGCGCCTGCGCGCCGAGACCTGGGTCGCTCTGGGCCAGTGCTGCCAGGAGATTTCGAGCCGCGGCACGACGCCAGACCGTGGCCTGCTGATCGAGGCCACCAAGGCGTACCAGAGTGCCATCGCCAGTGGAGTCTCGCTGGAGCAGCACCCCGATCTGTTTGCTCTGGCCCAGAACAACCTGGGGCTTGTCTATCTCGCGATGCCGATGGATGGAGAGGGTGCGCGCCTGAGAACGGCGGTCGCGGTGCAGTCCTTTCGCGAGGCGCTGAAGGTGTACGACCGCGAGCGCACGCCGGAGGCATGGGTGAGCACGCAGCTCAACCTGGCGAACGCGCTGCAGTATATGCACTCGGCGCACCCGGAAGAGAACCTCGCGCAGGCCGTTGAGATCTACGAGGAGCTGTTGGAGGCAAGGCCGCGCGGCATCGACCCGCTGGGCCACGCGCGTCTGCTCGCCAACCAGGCCAACGCGCTCGCGCATCTCGGCATCTTCGCGCCGGCTCTGACGAAGGCAACGGAGGCGCACAAACTGCTGCACTGGCACGGAGAGCCGGACCTGGCGCAGTCCATGCTGACACTGACGGAAGAGATCAATCGAAGGCTGGCCGCGACGCAGAAGGGGCAGCCCACTGTGCTGGAGGTGGCGCGATGATGACAGCCCTGCCGCTACACCAGCAGCAGCAGTTCGATTTTCTGTTGCATACTGCGGTGGAGCGCTACGTCGAGCGGCTCACCTACCGCTGCAGCGGAGTGAATGCCGCGCTTCAGAGGCTGCGCGAGGATGCGGAGTCGGAGGGTGTGCGCCTGACGGAGTTCGCGCAGGCCGTCTTCCGCGACTTTCTGCTGGACAACGCGGCGGGCGCTGCGTTTGTGTTGCAGGCCATGGCACAATCCCAGGCAGTTGAGGTTCCGCAGCAGCCGACGCTGGAGGCACAGTTACAGGCGATGGCCATTGCAGCCTTTGCGCGTATCATGCGTAGCAAGACCGAGGAGACGCTGGAGCGCGAGGCGGTCTTTGAGTCGCAGGGACAGGAGCATGCCTGATGAGCACGCTGCCAGCAACACAGGCAAATCGTGAGGAGCCAGTGCAGGGGTCTTTGGAGGCCGCGGCCAGCCGTGTGGATCGCGTGTTGGAGGATCTGGAGCACGCTCCCGCTGCAGTCCGCGAGCGAGCGTTGGAGCTGAAGGCCGCCCTGGACGAGTTTCATCGGCTAGGCCTGAAGCGCATCGTGGAGCGTCTGAAGAGTGACGCGGAGGGCAAGCGCCTGCTCTTTGCTCTGATCGACGAGCCCGAGGTGCATGCCTTGCTGGCCATGCACGGTCTGGTGCGGCCGGGTGTCGCCGAGCGCGTGCGTCTTGTGCTCCAGAGGATCAGGCAATATCTGGAAGCAGAGCAGGTCACGGCGGAACTGGTAGCAGTCCACGAGCGTGGAGTCGAGATTGAGTTGAGGGCAAAAGGCTCGGGTTGCACCTCGAATCTCGGCGCCCTTGAGCACGAGCTGGAAGAGGTGGTCCTGCGTGAGGTGCCGGAGGCGCGGGCAGTGCAGGTTCGTAAGCAGGCCACTGAACCCAGGCTCGTTCCACTCACGAGTCTGTTGCATGGGCCTCAAGGCGGCCGTGTCCCGCCTGCCTCCGTCTGGCATGCCGGTCCTAGAGAGCAGGATGTGACGACATCACTGGCCCAGGATGTCGACGGAAGGCAGCTGTTATTTGTGCGTATGTCCGATGCTGTCTACGCCTTCGAGAATCTCTGCCCGCACCAGGGCCTGCCTCTGGATCGTGCCATGATCGATGCCGATGCCAGAACGATCACCTGCCCGTGGCATGGATATCGTTTCGATTGCAAGACGGGCGAGTGCCTGACGGCGCCTGATGCGCAGCTGCATACGCTGCCATTGCGTGTTGTCGAGGGACAGATCGAGGTGAGGCTGCTGTGAGACCTCTGTGCTGGCTTGGAGCAAAATCGCCTGGCGGCCTGGCTCTTCCCAACGCCAGCCCAGCGCCGTGTCAGCTGTACGCTCCACGGGGAGTCTTTCTGAACGACGATCTGCTTGCTGTGGCGGACACCGGCAATCATCGCGTGCTTCTGTGGTTTGGCCTTCCCAAGGAAGATGGGCAGCCTGCTGACGTGGTCCTGGGGCAGAAGGACTTCTACACCGAGGGGCCGAAGAGCGCAGGAGCCTCCATCGAAAATGGGTTCAATCTTCCAACTGCTGTCGCCGTATACGAAGGCAGGTTGTTCGTCGCGGATGCCTGGCACCACCGCATCCTGGTGTGGAACGAGGTTCCGACGGTATCCCACACGCCACCGGATTTTGCCATCGGGCAGCACGACCTGAGCTTCGTGGAGCCGAACCGCGGAGGCTCGCCTTCGCG
>NZ_CAAAFR010000017.1:0-4555 GCF_900634745.1 Protofrankia symbiont of Coriaria ruscifolia | reverse complement strand
GAACAGCGAGATCATCCACCTGTTGCGTCGTGCCCTCGAACGCGGTTTCAAGAGCCACCGTCGCGCACGCCGGATCCGATCCCGACCGCCAGGCCTGCTCGTTCATGCGCCGTCGTGCCCAACTACGGCACGACGGACCGGAGACCATCCGTGCGTGGATCTTCTTTCCTCTTGCATTAATTGATGATCTTTACGGTGGGTGCTGGTCAACGCTGTTGACCAGCTGCCGTTACGGATCGCGGGAGGCCGTGGAAAATCCCCGGCGCCGCCGCCGTTCGCTGGCAGTCGCCTTCGGCGGAGCGAGATATACATTTGGTAACCAAATGTGCGCCTCGACCGCTGTGTCCGCTTGGATCGGACCCGACACATTCGGCGGGATGGTGGGGTCGAGCGGGCGCGCTCGACCTTAGAAGCGGGGTGCGGTGTGGGTCGCCAGGGGGCGGTCGGGCATCGGCAGCATCAGCGTCCGGCTCGTCACCACCGGTGCAATCTGCGGTTTGACGACGACGAGTACGCCGAGATCGCCGCGGCCGCGCGGGCGGTGGATCTGACTCCGGCCGGGTTCCTGGCCGAAGCCGGACTCGCGGTGGCGCGGAACACCCGGCTGCCGATGGAGTCGGTGGAACGCGAGGAGATGCGGGAACTGGTGCGGCTGGCGGAGCTGGTGCGCCGGGTCGGTACCAACGTCAACCAGGCGGTCGCGCTGTACCACACGACCGGGGTGGCACCGCCGGCGCTGCTGACCGTGGCGGAGATGACGACCCGGGTGATGCGTCAGATCGACATGCTGGCCACGCAGATCGGTCGCCGTATCCAACCATGATCGGGAAGATCAGTCGGGGTGGCCGGGTCCTCGGGCTGTTGCGCTACCTGTTCGGCCCGGGGGAGGCCAACGAACATGTGGACCCGCATCTGGTTGCCGCCTGGGCTGATCCCGGTCTGATTGGCGCGGCTGGACCCGAGGATGTCGGTGCTCTGGCCGATCTGCTGAATCAGCCGGTGACGATGATGCGCCGGCCGGTGGACCGGCCGGTCTGGCATGCGTCGCTGCGCAGCGCACCGGAAGATCGGCGGCTGAGCGACGCCGAGTGGGCCCAGATCGCCGAGGGGGTGGTCACCCGGATGGGGTTCATCAGCGGGTCAGGCGATCCTTCGGGCTGCCGGTGGGCGGCGGTCCGCCACGCTGACGATCATATTCATCTGGTGGTGACCCTGGCCCGGATGGACGGTCGGCGTCCCTCGGTCCACAACGACTTCACCCGGCTGCGGACCGCATGCCAGCAGATCGAACGACGCTACGGGCTGCGGATGACCGCCAGCCGGGACAACACCGCACCCGTGGCCGCGTCCCGCCCCGAGCAGGAGAAGGCCGCTCGCCGCGGGCAGCCGGAGCCGTCCCGGGTGCGGCTGCTGCGCACGGTCCGGACCGCGGCCGCCGGCGCCGGCGACGAGAGCGCGTTCTTCGCCCGGTTGGAGCAGGCCGGACTCCTGGTCCGTCGTCGCCACAGCACCCGGCATCCCGGTGAGATCACCGGCTATGCGCTCGCCCTCCCCGGCGACCGGGACCGTCAGGGAGTATCGGTCTGGTACAGCGGCGGCCGGTTGGCCGCGGACCTGAGCCTGCCGCAGCTACGACGACGCTGGCAGGCCCCGACCCGCCCGGTCGGTACAACCGATTCTGCTGACCGGCAGCGGCTGCGCGACCCTGCCGCCCGCCGCCAGGCGGTTGCCACGGCGACCGCGGCCGCCGTCAGCGCCGCCGAGCACCTGGCCGCCGACGTCGCCGGGGAGCAGGACCAGGAAGCGGTCGCGCACGCCGCCGGTGACCTGGCCGCCGCTGTCGCCCACGTCCTACACGGGCCAGACAATGGGTCGATACACACGGCCAGTGAACGCATCGCCCGGGCGGCCCGGGCCCGGTGGGCGGCCACCCCGCACACCACCCCGGCCGCCGAAACCATCCGGGCAGGGGCGCGGATTCTGCTCACACTCGGCCGTGCCGGCCCCAGCGAGGCAACCGATTTCGCCCGGCTTGTGGAGGCGTTGCTGCGACTGGCCGAGGCTCTGGCCCGCCTCCGCGCCGTCCAGCAGCGCCATGTCCAAGCCGACGCCGCCGTCACCGCGGCCAGGATGCTGGCCGCTCATCAGATTTCCCACCAGCCTCCCGCGTCATCGCAGGCGGTACCCACAGGAGTGCACAGCCCTGCGCGTCTCCCGCTGCCGGCGTCTCCGCATCGGCGTCGGGGGCGATAGACGATCGAGGACGGGCCTCGGTCATGTCAGTCTTTCCGCCAGCGCCGTGCCCAGGCCATGGTGAACGCCGGATCCGGCACACAGCCGTGCTGCTGTGGGAACAGCATGCAGAAACGTTGGCGTTCTCCTCGGCTGGAAGACTGGGGATGACGCGCCGGTGCTGTTCATCGTGGAAGGTGGCCCTGGTGCTGGGAAGATTTACATGCAGAACCGACTGAAGGGTCTTCTAGCAGATCGTGGCGGGGCGTTGGGATTGGACGTAGATGCGTTCCATTCCGACCGGCTTGTAGGGCAAGGGCGCTGCCGCGGCTGACCTTTAACCGATATCGGAGACCAGCTCCGCGGGGCCGAGAGATGGGCCCAGGCGTAGGTCAGCCGTTCTCGTCTCCCGCGGCAGGGTCGAAGTGGCCGGGTGGGGTGGGGGCGACGGGTAGGGGCCGGTCGGGTTCGTGCCGGTCGGGGCGGCAGGCGCGAAACGGCCCGGACGGTCCGCACAGGACTGCCAGTTGGGGGTCGAGCAGGTTGGTGTGCCAGGTGGCAATGCCGGTGTTGGGGTCGGTGCGGGCGTGTTCCCAGGCCCGCCACAGCGCTTCGAGGCGGATGACGGCTTCGGTGTGGTCCCACCATTGGGCGCACCAGCGGAACTCCCCGCCGGTTGAGCGGGGGTAGGCCACCCGGAAGTACTGCTCGACCCAGTCGACGACGCCGGTGAACGCCGGTTCCGGGGGCTCGTCCTGGTCCTGGCGGCTGTCGCTGGCCTGCGGTGGGAGAGTGGCAGCCGGGTCCGTGGCGGCGGCGCGGGCGTCGAGATCGGCCAGCAGGGTTTCCAGGGAGTGGAGGCGGGCGGTCAGGTCCGCCAGCGCGCCGGCCAGCTCGGCGGCGGTGGTGGGGCTGGTCATGACGTCTGGGTTCCCCTCTGCGGGCCGGTCCCGGACGCGGCGGTCGAGGTGGCGTGGGCGGTGAGGGTGGTCATGGCCTGCGCGGACGCGGTGGTGATCGTGGTGGCGTGTGGGCCGGTGTACCAGGGGCGTAGCCGGACCGCGGCCGCGCGGATGCCGGTGGCGAGTAGGAGGGCGGTGCCCTTGGGCATGGCGCGGATGTCTGCGGCGTCGAGGATTCGCTGGCGGCGTAGCGAGACCTGCGTGGACGGCCCGCCGCGGCTGTGGGACACGGAGGAGATCTCGATGTCGTGTTCGCCGACGAGCCGGGAGAGGTCCTCGGCATGGCGGGGGTCGTCGATGCCGGCGCCGACGAGTTTGATGGTGGCGGCGGACCACAGGGCGTCCATGCCCTGTTCTCCCCATACTCCGACGCCTTGCCGGTAGGACTGCAGGATCGTGATGGTGACCAGGCCGCGGGAGCCCAGGTGGGAGTACAGCCGGGGCAGGTCGGCGATCTTGCAGATGTTCGCGGCCTCGTCGAGCATGATCCGCATGGGGGGGTCGAGGCGGCCGCCGGCGGCTTCGGCGCGGCGGACCGCAGCGCGCATGACCTGGTCGGTGAACGCCGCGACCAGCGGGGATGCCGCGCCTTCGTCGTCCTTGGACAGCAGGTACAGGGTGTCGCTGCTGGCGGCGAAACGGTCGACGTCGAGCAGCGCCCTTTTCCTTCCTTTTGTGTTGTGGTCGGCGGGTGGGGTGACCCAGGTGAGGATCTGGTCGTTGCGCAGGCAGCGGGCGGCGGCCCGGGCGGTTTCGTAGACGCCTTCGCGGGTTTCCGGGGCGCCGGCTTGGCGGCCGCGCAGGCCGGCGGCCACCGCCCGGTAGCCGTGGTCGTCGAGGAGGTCGGCGGGCCGCGGGCTGGCGGAGTCGTTGAGCCATTCGTAGACGTCGATCAGACTGCGGCCGCTGGTGGCGGCGGCGAGCAGCAGGCTGGCGAGCAGGTCCCCGGCGGCCGCGGCCCAGAAGTCCCGGGATGCCTGCCCGCCGCGGATCTCCTGGAGGAAGTGGGAGGCGAGCCGGTCGGCGTCCTCCACCCCGCGCACGGCCGCCAGGGGGTTCCACCACCAGCTCGGTGGGGCGTAGGCGATCCGCTGCGGATCGAACACCCACACCCTGCCGCGCTCGGCCCGCAGGGCGGCGGTGGTCGCCCACAGGTCGGCCTTGTTCGCGGTGGCGACGACCGCGCCGGGGGCGTCGAGGATGACCGGGACCGCCGGCGCGGGGGGCCATGACGGCGACCGCGACGTCCTCGTCCGAGCCGTACAGCGGGGTGCCGCCGGGGGTCAGGTCCCCGATCGGCCAGCCCCGGTCCGCCTCGGCCAGCCGGGGCAGCGGGGTCAGGGAGGGGCGCAGCGCGCGGG
>NZ_CAAAFR010000016.1:0-18529 GCF_900634745.1 Protofrankia symbiont of Coriaria ruscifolia | reverse complement strand
GCGCCCCTCCCCCACCGCCACCACCGCCGGCCTCCCCGGCCGCCCAGGTGAACAGCCGCATCAGCACCGGCAGCGCGACCAGCGACAGGATCATCATGGTCAGGCCCATGAACCGGTCCCGGTTCGCGGTCACCGGGTCCGCGCCGGACTCCGAGGAGTGCAGGTAGCTGAACGCCGCCCCGTAGACCAGGGCCGCGGCCGGTTTGTAACAGACCATCGCCGCCAACCAGCCGACGATCTTCGGCATCCAGCGGCGGGTCGACGGCAGGAACCCGCCAGCGGCGGCCAGGACCAGCATCCCGGTCAGGATCGGGATACTGGCCTCCCGGAACATCATCATGATCGCCTGCAGGATCGAGACGACCAGCGCGATCAGACAGTAGACGATCACGAATCCGGTGGCGGCGAGGTTCTCCCCATCCACCCCGAGGACATGTTTCATCGCGGGCGCCAGCTGCTGGCCGTCCGTGGACAGCACCCAGTCGGAAAACGCATCCCCGACATCCAGACTCTGCTGGACGACGAGGACCCCGATCCCGGTCGTCAATCCCACCAGCAGTAGGCCGCGGGCGATGTCGAGGAGCGGCTGGGGTTTGTGTTGCAGGGCCATCCGCGCGGCCTGGACCGTCAGCCCACACAACGCCACCGTGATCACGATGGGCCACATCCAGCCGCGGATCGCGGCGACCACCTCGATCGGGGGCGCGGTCGCCGGGTCCGTACCGGGCGCGACGGGCTGCTGCACCCGGATGGAGGGGGCCTTGACCCACCAGGTCGAGGTGGTATCCACCATCCACGCCAGCCCCTTGGCCAGCGCGTCCTCCAACGAACTCAACGCATTGTCACTGACTGTGTCGACAGCCTTGCCAGCACCGGCTTTGACAATGGCGCTGCCCAGCTCGGCAGCGGCGCCGAACTGGGTGTACTGCAACGGATTATGCAAACCGGGAAAGGCCATGGGCTCCTACCTCCGGGGGAATAGCTGAAAGCCGGCGGTGGAGGCGACCCTGCCGGTAACGGTGGACCAGCTGCCGCCGGGTGGGGCCACGACCCGCCAGTCCCCCCGCTCCCAACGCAGCTCGACACGTCCGGCGGCGTACACGGTGGTACCAGTGGTGTCCTCAGCGGCGGTGGCCAGATACAGCACAGCCCGGTCGGGAGTGACCGCGTCGAACCGGACTCCGACGTAGCGGTAGCCCGGGCCTGAGAACCGCCCGGTCAGCCGGGCAGGGACGGCCCGCTGCGCCGCGGTCGTGCGGACCTGTTCCAACAGGGCAGGCTGGTCGACACCGGTCGCCTGCTCGGCGATGGTGGGTTCGAAGATGTAGGCGCCAACAACGGCGTCCGTACGAACAGCGACGTGGATTGCGGCGAGGGCCGCGCCCAGCGGGGTGTGCGCGAACCCGGACGCCCGGTCGTCGACCAGCGTGTGCGGGCCCGCGGTCGGCGACACCGGCAGGGCGAGGCCGTGGAAGTCCGCCCAGGTCAGGTCGGAGAAGTCCAGGGTGGGCAGGCCCGGATCCGGGGCCACCGGCCCGCCGGTCGCCGGGACCGTGCCGGCCGCACCGGCGGTCGGAGACGGCGCCGGCGCCGGGGAGCCGCCCCGGCCTCCGAGCACCAGCCCGACGGCGATCCCGACCGCGACCAGCCCGGCGGCGACCAGGACCCGCCCACCGGTGGAGAAACGACGCTCGCCAGCCATCCCCGCGCCCTAACCGGCGAGGGTGAGGATGGTGGACAGCAGGATCGGCCCCATCGCGATCAGGGAGACCCCCAGCAGGGTCCAGGGAATCCCGAGCGCGCCGTCCGCGGACATCGCATGCCGATTCTTCCGCCCGATCATCATCTGGATGCCGCAGATCGCCAGACCGATCACCCCCGCGGCCAGCCCGCCGTACTTCACCAGGGCGATGAACCAGTCGGTGACGTTGGTGACCTGCTGGGGGGCCGCCGGCGGCGGATTGGGAATCTGCCAGGCCGGCGGGCCGGCGGGTACTGGCTGGCCAGCGGGAGCCGGGGGATCGGCGAGGAGAGTGCGGGGAGCCTCGCCGACCGCGAGATACAGCGAGGCCAGAAACCGGCTCACGGATGGATGTCTCCTTCTGCGCTCAGAGCGCTGCGGGTGGCCGCGACCGCGGCCGCCAGCGGCGCGGGTACCTCGCCGTGCAACGGATCGGGAACATAACGCCAGCGGGTGACGTAGGGCAGCCGGTGGACGGGGGTATGCGCGGCCAGCAGCCGCAGCCGCTGGGTGACCCCGCGCGGCTCGGGCAGCGGCCCGTCGGCCACCACGACCAGGCCGGCGGGGTGGACCTGGGCGGCGCGGGCCGCGGCGATCATCCGCCCGGCCAGCGCCGCTGCCTGCACGGTGCCGCGGGCGACCAGGACCAGCGGCCGGCCGGCGAACCCGGGGTTGGCGGCGTACCGGGGCCAGTCGGTGACCAGCGCGATGTCGATCGCCGGGTGCAGCAGCACGGCCACGGTGGTCGCGCCCGCACCCCCGTGGCAGCCGGCGACCACCACCAGCGGCTGGGCGGGGGCGACGTCCGTGCTCGCGCGCCGGTGGCGGGGCTGTGCGGCACGGCCGGTGCGCGTCAGCACCGACACGTGAAGATCACCCCTTGCGCTAGCTGTAACACGTACCGTCAGAATAAGGGAAAATGTAAAACTTGCCGCTATTAGCGATATAGGGGGTAGGGGTTGGGTTTTCGGTGAGAAAAACACGGCTTTTGTTTCCGGTTTTGCTTTCCGTAGTGGTCGGCTGTGGCGGCGGAGTCAACCACTCCCCGGCCCCGACCACGGTTCCAGCCCCGACTGCGGCGCGTAGCCTGACGTCCCCGCCCCCGGGGGATCCCGCGGCTGTGTGCGCGGCGTTCGCCACCGCGATCCATACCGTCGACACCGCCGTCGACGCCGGGCCCGGGGCCGCCTACTACCGCGCCCGCCCCTATATCACCGCCCGCCTGTCCCGCCCGATCAACGGCGTCGCCGTCGACGCCCGCTGGGAACAGTGGGCCGCCCACCGGGCCACCACCACCGTCACCACCACGGTCCTGGCTGTGGAAGCACCCCCCGACAGCCTCGTCGACGCCCACCGGGCGGTACGCGTCACCGTCACCCCCCACGGCACCGACGGCTGGACCGGCCCGGCGGAGACCCGGATCGTGTTCTGCCAGCTGGCCGCCGACAGCGGCGGATGGCGGGTCGACTCCTACACCACCAGCAGCTGACCGCCGATGCCCGGCCGCACCCTCGCCCTGGCCGCCGTCGGCGGTGCCGCCGTCCTGCTCGGCCTGCCGCTCGCGCTCCTGCTCGCCGTCACCGTCCTGGACCACACCGACACCCCGGCCGCCACCACCGCCGGCGGCCGGCTGCGCGCCGACACCGTCCCCGACGCCTACCGGGACTGGATCACCGCGGCCGGCACCGGCAGTGACCGCTGCCCGCAGCTGAGCCCGGCGCTGCTCGCCGCCCAGCTCGCCCAGGAATCCGGGTTCAATCCCCGTGCGGTCTCCGCCGTCGGGGCGCAGGGCATCGCCCAGTTCATGCCCGGCACCTGGCCGACGTGGGCGGTGGACGCCGACGGCAACGGCACCGCCAGCCCGTTCGACCCCGCCGACGCGATCACCGCCCAGGGGCGGTTCATGTGCGCGCTGCTCGCCGACACCGCCGGTGGGATCGCCGCCGGCAGCCTCACCGGCGACCCCGTCAGCCTCGCGCTGGCCGCCTACAACTGCGGCCTGGGCTGCGTGCGCGCCGCCGGCGGCGGCATCCCCGCGATCGGGGAAACCCGCGACTACGTCACCCGGATCACCGCCGCCGTCGCCGACTACACCGCCCCCACTCCCCCACCCGTCGACGGCGGTTTCGGCGAGCGGGTCGTCGCCGCCGCGCAGGCCTGGACCGATACCCCGTACGTGTGGGGTGGCGGCAACGAGTTCGGCCCCACCACCGGCACCGGCACCACCGGTACGGCCGGGTTCGACTGCTCCGGACTCACCCTGTACGCGGTCTACCAGGCCAGCGGCGGGGCGATCCGTCTCCCCCACTACACCGGCGACCAGTACCAGCAGGGCGTCCCGGTCGCCGCCGGCGACATCCACCCCGGTGATTTGATCTTCTTCGACACCGACGGGCCGCTCAGCCACGTCGCGATCGCCCTCGGCACCGGGCAGATGATCCACGCCCCCCGCACCGGGAAAACCGTCGAAACCGTCACCTGGGCGACCGACCCCTACTGGACCGCCCGCTACACCGGCACCCGAAGAATCACCCCCAGCGAACCATAAAACCCACCCCTGACCGGACAGCTGACACTCAGCGGCCCCGGCTGACGGTCGTGGGCAACGCCCGCCGGACAGGCGCCGCCGGCTGCGCCTGCGCTCTCTTCCCACCCGGCGGCCACGCCCTCGGGCGGGGAGGTCCCGGGTAGGTCGTGGCCCGCACCCGTCCCGGATCCGGATCCCGTGGCGGCCGACCCGCCGTCCACGCCGGGCCGTCGATGGTTTTCGTGTCGATGACCTCCCCGTGGATGATCGTGTCGTCCTGGCCGCGCATGGTGTGCGGGCTGTGGCTGGCAGACTGCGCGGTGTGCGCGTCGGGAGCATTGCCCGGGCGGGGCGGCGCCGGCCGTCGCGGGGATGTCCGCTGGGGCCGCCGCGACCCGTTCCGGTCGGTACCAGGCCGGACCAGGGGGTCGACCCGGTGCGCGGCCAGCCAGTCGGGGATGCCGCTGGGATCCACCAGCCAGCCCAGCCGGGCATGCAGCACCGCCGCCGCATTTTCGATGCTGACGTCGCCCAGGCCCCGCGGCCGGCTGAACATGAACACCGCCTGGCCCACAGCCTCCACCGGCGTCAGCCCCAGCGTCCGGCACACCTGCGCCAGCCGATGAGCCACCGCCCCGAACCCCTCCGAACTGATCACCGTTTCGGCGCGGGCAGGATCACCGGCCAGCACGGTGCGGACCGCATCCTCGGCAACCGTTCGGCGCCGAGCCGCCTCGCCAGCGGCGTATCCACCGCCCCGGCGCCCGGACCGAACCCGGCCCGTCCGCTGGGAGCTCGGGCCGGCGGCCCGCGCCTGACGCTCCGCCCGCGCCTGTCCGGCGGCGTGGCGCTGCTCGGGGGTCAGCAGGCCGAGCAGCCGCTGGTCCAGCTCGGCGGCGTAGCCGGTCGGCTTGATGCCAGCCAGCCCCGGCCTGTAGGCGGCGTGCAGCACCGTCACTGGATCCTGCTGGCGCACCCCGCAGACGTGTTCCAACGTCTCGGCGAGATCCGACAAATCTACCCGTACCGGTGCAGGAGCGGCCGGGTTCGGGGCCGCGTACGGATCCTCCACGGACGAGCCGAGTCCCGGCGCTGCGGCCTCCGCCGGGTGCAACACCTCCCGCAGCGCCTGCTGCGCCGTCGCGAGCCGCGCTGCCGCCTGATCAGGCTGCGCCGCTTGGTCGATCTGATGCTGCTGGCGCCGGACGAACCACTCGAAGATCTGCGGGGCGAGCATCAGCGCGTTCGTCACACCCCCGACGGCCTGCGCGAGCTCATCGATGAGCTCGCGCAGGCCGTCGGGGATCGGATCGGCGTTGGGGCCCCCATCCTGCTGGGATGTCATGTGGTCCTTTCTGTGACGATCATTGATCTTGTCTCCCATGGGGGACAAAAGCTACACAGTGATCCAGTAAACCGTCACCGAGACAATAGCGAAACGTCATTCTCTGTAACAGAATGCGCTAGCCGTGGAGGCTGGTGGATCGAAGGAGCGGGATGGATATGACCGAGGCTGGTGCTACGGGCGATGTCGCGGGCCCGTCGACGACGGTGCTGTTCGACGTCCTCGCCGAGGTAGAAGGACAGCTCCGCGCCTGCTATCTGGAACGGTTCCGCGATGACCGGAACCCGGCAGACGAACGCGCCGCGTGGTGGGACAAGGTCACCGGACTGCGCGACGAGTTCCAGCAGGTAGGCCACGACGACCGAGGCAGAATCACCGATCTGCTCGACCAGTGGCGCCAGGAGCTGACGCTCCTGCGGGACGACCGGTGAGCCGAGCCGAGGAGCCGCCGACCCCGGCCGAGCTGGACCGCATCTACCGGACCGAGGTCCGCCCCTACCTGTTCGACACCGCGTTACCCGCGCAGGATCCGCTGCTGGTGCTACTCGGAGGGCAACCCGGCGCCGGGAAGTCCCAGGCCGCGCGGGCGGTTCAGCAACGCCATCCGCAGGCAGCCCTGCTCGCGCTCACCGGGGATGCGCTGCGCCCGTTCGCCCCGGGATACCAGGAGCTGATGGCCGGCGACGACCGGCGGATGCCGAACATCACGCAGCGGGTGACCGGGCCGTGGGTACGACGGGCGATCGACGAGGCGCTGAACAACCGGATCAGCCTCCTCCTCGAGGGCACGTTCCGCGACCCGGCTACCACCGTCGATACCGCCGCGCGGTTCGCCGGGCAGGGCTACTGGACCGAGGCCGTCGCGTTGGCCGTCCGTGCCGAACGCAGCCGGCTCGACAGCGTCGACCGCTACTACGAGCTGGTCGCCAGCGGACTTCCCGGACGTTGGACACCGCCGACCGCGCACGACAACGCTTACACGGCGCTGCCGGACACGGTCGCGGCCGCTGCGGCGAGCCCGAAGGTACACCGGCTCGTCGTGACGAACCGGGCCGGCGACGACCTCTACCTCGGCGGCGTCGACCAGGCCGACCGGCAGCCAGCCGCACTCGCCGCGCTGGACCAGGCGCGCGCCATCCCGTTCTTCCCCGTACAGGCGCGGGAATGGCTCGACCGACTGCACCTCAACGCCATCCGCGCCACCCAGGCCGGGCGGCTCGACGCGGTCTCCCGACCGGTGTTCACCCAGCTCCTCCAGGACGCCCGCGTCATCCTCCCGATGGCCCACCCACCCGGCAGCGCGGAGCACCACAGCGAAACACGCCACCTCGAGCACCTGGAGCGCACAGTCACAGCGCCCAACCCGCTCCGCGCCGCGTTCCCCGCTTCCCCCCACCCCGGCAGGCCGCCCACCACGGGAGGCCCGTCAGCGCAGGGGCCCGAACCCCCACAGCAGCACCAGCAGCACCGCCGCACCCTGTGAGGCGGCGTGAGCATGGGCACGCAGGTTCCGGTCTCCGCGCCCGTGCTTGCCGACGGTAGCGACGTACCTTCCCCACACCCCGGGGATCAGAGGTCGCCGGCGGCGCTCTTCTCTACCTCGTCCAGTAGCTCGCGCAGCTCGGCGATGACGGCGCGGGCTTGGTCTGGATGCTCGCGGGCGGCTGTCCGCCAGGCCGGGCGGGTGACGATCCGGCGCACCGTGTCTCGCAACCGGGCAGCCTCGGCCTCCCATGTTGTGACAGGGGCGGCATCCGCTGCCGGCTGCTGCACCTGCCCGGCCAGGTAGGCGCGGATCTGGCGCACCGCCTGATCCCGGTCCCATTCACCCGCGGGCAGGATCCTGATGACGTCGTCCAGGACGCCCGCGGTGACCCGCACACCCTCGGTCTCGGCCACGACCTGGTAGACGTCTACGGCCGCGTCCTGCCCGTGACGGGAGGCGACGGGCAGCAGCCCCCGCACCTGCCGCTCGTTGAGTTTGTCTCCCATGGGAGACAAACGCTCGGCGAGCGGCCACGCCTGGATGAGCCGGTAGGCATGCGCTCTCTGCATGTCCCACCGGTCCTCCACGTACGACTCGAACGTGTCGTGGGTCCCCCGGTACAGGCGGGCGTCCCTGATGAGCTGCAGAGCTTTCCCCGCAGCCCAGAACGCCACCCGCAGCGAATCGATCGCCGCCTCCGCCAGCGCGAGGTCCTGCCGCTCAGTGTCGATCAGGTTCGGGCTGTCCCCAATGGCCTCATACGGATCGGGCAGAGCCTGGGACCAGGCGGCCACCGCCGGTCCCGCGACCGGGCCCGCGTCTCGGCGACGTCCCATCAGCCCCGCACCTCCAGCCCGTCCAGAGCGATCGCCAGCTTGTAGAAGTCCTCACGGGCACGCAGCGCGGTACCCGACTCGGCGTACCGGGTGACGACCAGGCCCTTCTCCGCCGCATTCGTATGGATCTTGTATTTGCGGATTGCCTGCGGGGCTCTCGGATAGCCGTGCTCATCGATCCACGCCTGGACCTTGTCCAGGTCCTCGCGGCCGTCGCGCGGGTCCCACCGGTTCACCACGACCAGGAACGGAATGCCGCGCGGGCGCAGGATCCGCTCGATCGTGTACTCGGTCGGGTCGAAGGCGAGCCATTCGGGGTTGATGGGCACGATCGCGCGGTCCGCAACGTCCAGAACGGCGCGCAGCGCATCGGCTGCCGCGCCGTGGCCGAGGGGATCCCTGCTGCGCTCGGCGGTCGGGTCGACGTCCATGAATCCCGGGCAGTCCACGACGATCCGCCGCACCAGAGGGTCTTTCTTCAATCTGGGGATTATGGCGTTGTCGCCTCGGGTGGACACATAGTCGAACGGCAGGTCGTCCTCCTCGACCCGGTCAGCCCACTTCTCCATCGACCCCTGGGGGTCGATCCCGGCAGCGATCACCGGAGCGTCCTCGCCAGGTCCGTTCGGACGGGTGTTCTCGCCGATGACGGCCCCGAGGTTGACCGCAATCGTGGACTTCCCGACACCGCCCTTCTGACTGAGCAGCACGTCGACGATGGCCTGAGCGGATGATTGTCGGGCAGAAGTCATGACGTCCTCCGTGGGCTTCCCAAGTGCTGGTACTCGGATTGCCTGCACCATGCCAGAGCTCGCCATGATGGTGGGGGATGTTGTGATCTGCCCGGAGGTGGCGCTCGCCGGCTGGGTGCCGCGCGTAGGTCAGGCGGAGCTGGATCTGTCGATCATCATCCCCGCCCCGCTGACCGGCCGAGGCCGGGACGTGCAGGGGGTAGGAACCGAATACGCCAGAAAGGGGCCGCGGTGAGGTTCCGGTGCTGGTCAGGGCCGGTCTGTGGTGAGGGCGGCGCGGGCGGCTAAGGTTTTGCTGTCCGAGTTGTGATCTTGCTGGGGTGGCGGGTGTGGCGTCGATCGATCGGACTGCCTACCCGCGGTTCAAGCGGATGGTGTCCGGGCGGGAGCTGGTCGAGGCGTTCAGCCCGACGGCGGATGAGTTCGCGTGGGCACGCGGCAAGACCCAGAACGATCAGCACCTGCTGGCCCTGGTGGTGCGGCTGAAGTCGTATCAGCGGCTCGGCTATTTCCCGAAGCCGCCAAGAGCCAGCAGAGCAGGGTATGACGACGCTCCCAGGCAGCAGGGGACAGGCCTGCTGCCTGGGAAACTGCGGCCGGTCGGGCCAGCGGTCCGGGCAGAACGAAGTTCCGGGAGGTACGCCGGCCGCCGGTCCGCGCGCGCGTGGTTGTTGCTGCATGCCGACGGTGACCTCGACGGTGTGACGCGGCGTTGGTGTGGACCGACTTCTGGATCCGTTCCTCGGCTTCCCGGCGGGGATGCGCATCCAGGAAGCCGGCCTGAGAGGCCGCGGCCGCGCTCTGTGCGTTCGCCCGGCGGAGACGTTCTTTAACCTGCTGAAGCTCTTCTTGAAAGAAAGTTCCCTTGCTACGGGCGACGTCACGGTCGAACCGGAGGGTGTCGTTATCGTGGTACGCCTGCTCGAGGCGGTCTTCGGCGAGTCGGACACGGCGGTGCGCGGCGGTGGCCGCATCTTCTGCCTGGCGGCGCTGTTTCTCCGTGGCGAGCTGGGCGGCGATGGCCGCATCCCGGACACGGATGGCCTCGTCGCGTTCATGTTGGGCCGCAACCTTGTGCTGCTCCGCCTCCTGCACACGCTCGCGCTCTGACCGGATCTGCGTGAGGGCATCGTCCAGTTCGCGTTCCAGTTTTTCCAGCTCACGGCGGTGGTCGGCAAGGTCTCGGCAGGCCGGTGTCTCCGCCATTCACCGAATCGGATGGGGGTGTTACGGCGACGCAACCACCTGTCCACAAGGTCGACACCGCGGGCAGTGAATACTCGAGCGCGGCGACCGCCGTCATCGCGTCGTTCAGAGCTTCTTTGGCCTCTTCTGCCTGCACACGGCCTTGCTGCCCCCGAGTTCCTTCACACCAGGCCCGGAACAGCGCGAAGGAAATGGCTGTAGCCTCGGAGCGGCTCTCCTCCGGAAGTTTCTCCAGGTAGGCCGCGACGGTGGACCAGCGCATCTTCTTACCGCCGCTGCCACCACCATTATCATTCTTACCCGCGCCGCTGAACTGCCGTTCGATCGACCTCTTTTCCGTGTCGTATCCCGGATCGTCTGGCGTCAACACACAGCAGGATTTCCACGGAATCCCGTGGAGGGCGTGCATCAAATGCAAGTAGAGCAGAAAACAGCGGTGGTCTCGTTTCACGCCGTCCGCGATCCGGGGCCAGCGTCCCCCTGCAGCGCTCACCAGTCGCCGCCCACGCTGCCACCACGCCGCCCACGCTGCGGGCGGGTGTCGCAACCACACTGCCGGATGCTCCCCTCCATCTCACAGGGCATAGGGTTGCGACACCCGCCCTCGGAGAGCGAAGAAGATCTGATCCCGGGTGCTGCAACATGCATCGCGATTCTCCTGGCCTCTTTCAGTCCTCGGCAGCGGGGTTACGGCCTTGCTCTGGCTGAGATCAGGGATTAAATAGGGACGCCACACGAAGTCGTGGCATCCCGGAAGGAGCATCCCACGCCCACCCACACCCACCTACCGGCAGCCTGCCTTCAGCCGCGGTTCCGGACACGCACACACCCGAGTACAAAGCCCGGTTACAAACAGGCACCTCCCGGATACTTATCCATGCCCGTCCCGGGCAACGTCTTACACGACACGGGAAGACTCTTCCGGGACAACACTGCGACGGTGTGGTAAACGCGGGCATCTCGTCCGCAGACGGTAGATAGACCTTTAGTCCCCACGACGTCACCGTTCTGGATGACTGGCGGTTCTTGATGATGCCTGAGGCGAGATGGCGGTCGTGGGTGTTCGCAACCCGGCGGCTGTTCCTGGGAGCCGGTTGACATACATCACATTCTGATGACCACGAACGGCCCTTTAAAGATCCAAACGCGTACCGAACGAAGGTGGGGATGACCGATCGGCATGCCACGGACCTGCGGAAACAGCCATGATGATCCATAAATCCGCTTTATGACTGGCGCACTGCTTCCGCAGGAAACGCACGGACTGTTACTGTGAACGGCGTCGAGGTCCGGAGGGAGCCGTGCATGCACGGTCCGGCCTCGACGGTCCTTTAAGGGCCGGAGGTTTTCACCTCCCGTAGGACGGTCTGCACTGTCGACACGGATCCGGTTGGCAGCGCAGCCAGCTCGGGGTCGCCCACCAAGAGGGCAAGATCTACTACGGAGGTGTCCGGTGCCTCATCGGACCAAGCAGGTGCAGGAGTCCCCCCAGCCTCCTGCACGCAGGAGGCGTCAGCTTGGCTCGGCGTTGCGCGGCCTGTCGGCCGTGGCAACCCTTGCCCGGCTGGCGTTCGGGCCCGAAAACCACGCAGCCCTCATCGTCGAGAAGGTGATGAGGGCTGTCGCGGATCTGGTACACGGAGCGGAAGAGCAGTCACACGGGACCAACCAGTAGCTGCTGCTCGCTCCTCCCGGGAGCCCCGGAGGGAACCTTCCCTTCGGGGCTCCTCCTGCACACCTCGCTGTAACAGTTGAAACACAGTATGACACGAGGCGTTGTCGACGTGTGCCAGTCTGCGAAATAACTCGAAAGCCGTCAAATAATGCCGGAACATTCCTTCCAATGATCTGATCCGTAAAACCACTTGCAACCCAGCAGGTCAAGCACCGCCGATCAGGGCCCCAACCAGCCCAAACAGGTCCGACCGCCCGACAAGCGGCAGACTGCACCACCGGCACAAATTGATGTACATCACGGCACTCTCTGCGGCACAGAGCCGGCATCGCCCCCGTGCCCTTCAGATCACAGTGACCCATGACGGCAACCCGGGCTGTCAGCGCGAGGGAGGCACTAGAAGATCAGCTAGCTGACCCCGGCCAGCACCACCCGCAGCCGGTAGACCGCCGACGAGGGTGGTCGAGCCGGCGCGTCCCCGATCACGGGCGCCATCTTCCTTCCCCACCGCCGTCCCAAGCGTCGCGTGCCAGGTTATCTGTGATCATGTCAGAAAACGAAGGTTTCTTGAAGATCGGCTACTTTTCCGGGGTGGCGCAGAAGCGCTGCGAAGCAAGGCCTCTATCGCGTTGGCGGCCGGGGCGCCTGGCCCGGGTGAGGCGGGAACGTGCGAGGCTGCGCGGGCGGGGTCCGTGGACCGGGTCTGGGAGAGGGTGGCCGGGGGAATGCCAGCGCGCGGAGATCCGAGCGGGGAGGAGACCAGCCGCGTCCCGGTGCCCAGGTGCTGGTCGGAGGCGCTGTGGTCAGCTCTGCCACGAAGCCTGCCGCGGCGCGTTCCATCGCGTCGAAATCGGGATAGCGCGCGAGCTGCGGTTGATCGGCCTTGAACGTGTTCACCGCCGACCGCCAGGGAACGTCGAGTTCACCGGGCCTGCGGCCGGCTCCGTAGACGTGGTAGGGATGGGGCAGGCCGTCGCGGCCGAAGCGGACCTGGTTGTTGACCTCAAGCGCCTCCCGCATGTGACGGGCCTCCACGGAACAGGTACGGATCATGTAGTGGATGTCGAAGAGGTCCTTGTAGCGGTGCCGAGGGCCAGGCGTGACCTGGCGGGATGAGCTGGGGGCTGGTCCGCTCAGCATGGAGATCTTGTCTGCGAGCTGGCTGGCCGTGGGGTACATCATGGGGGTGATGGGCGCCAGGCCGGGCACGGCGATGCCAACGATGGACCGTTCGGCGCGGTGGGCCGGGCCGAACAGAGGAACCCGGTCGGGCGGCTTGATGTCGATCTCCAGTCCGATTGGGTCGTCGACGGGACGTGCCTGGCCGGGCCCGTACCTCGGGTCGATCGGCTGGGCGACGATCACTCCCATGATCTTCCCGCTGTCGTAGACCCTGACGTCGGCGCTGTAGCGGACCAGCCCTCCAAGGCCCAGGCCACGCTCGGCTCGGGCGGTGTCGCCCGCGTTCACCGTGACCGCGTCCACGGCCTGCTTGACATGCACGCCGTAGGACTCCGTGATGTCGAGAGCGCACAGGTCCAGATCGAACGCGGATCGGGCCATCACATACGCGGGATGGATCTCGCTCGGCTGAGCGGGAAGAAAGTCTGCAGGCCACGAGAAGTCCGTGGCGGGTCGGGAGGGAAGCGCCAGCGACCCGAAGATGATCCAGTCGTGCGGGGTTCGGCTCATGAGATGCGCCGCGAAGTCCCCGGTCAAGATCTGGTGAAGTGCGCGGTCGGCACTGAACTCCGCTGTGCGAGCCCGATCGGTGACGTAGGAACGGAACTCCAACCACGAGGGGAACGCCTCACGGAACTCCGGCCCGATGTGGGAGTCGGGATTATGGTCGCTTGCGCCGGCCATGGGCTGGCTAGCGCTGCGAGCGGGCGGGGAAGCCTGCGCTGTCCTCGTCCACCGCATGCAAAATCGACTCCAACAAACCCGCGGCTTCACCGCCGTCGGGCGATGTCCCGGCGGCTACCTCCAGACCACGGGCCAACTCGGTCTCATTCGCTAGGCGGGTGCGCAGGAAGGCGTGGGCGACGCGGCTGAGTTCGGCTAGGTCGAGCCGTCCGCTGTAGGTCAGATCGCGGAATGTGCGTGCGGGAGTGGTCACGAACAGGTCGGACCGGGTCGTCCACTCATCGGCGGCTACCTCCCCAGAGTGCAGGACGATGCCAGGAGGAGAACCCCCTGGCCGGGCAGGGCCAGCGGGAAGCGTGAACTCCACGCCGGGTCCCGGCCGGTCACCAACCCCGTAGACCCGCAGCGCTGTGGCGTGGGAGACGACGCCGCAGCCCGGGGCATCTCGTAGCCACCCTGGCCGCTCCGGGTCCAGCATGAGCCATTGGCCGTACAGTCGCGGAAAAGGATGCCTCCCACCAGCGCGAATACGCATCACCCCGTCGATGACGGGTTCGACGACCCCTGCTTCTCTGAAGCGCCCGAGCTCGATGACGGAGACGCCGACCCTCTCTGCTTGCCGCTCCGTGACGCACCCCCACTGACCTTCAGCTAGATCACACAGTAGAGCGACACGATCGGCCATACTCTTATGCTAGAGCCCGTTGGTGCAGACCGCGCGGACACGGCGCCGGGCACGGAGGGCGTGGGCATGAGCAACGAATGGCTTGCCACGTTGGAACGCGGCGAGGAACCCCACGTTCTCCACCGAATGCGCACTGGATGGGCGGTGCTGGGCAGCACTCAGCATCTCCCCGGCTACTGCCTGCTCGTCTACGCCGGATCGGCAAACCATCTGACTGACCTTCCTCGCCCGGAGCGGACGGACTTTCTTTTCGACCTGTCCCTTCTCGGTGAGGCTGTCTCTCAGGTATGCGCGGCTCGGGACGAAGACTTTCTGCGGATCAACTACGAGGTGCTGGGGAACCTCTGGCCGCATCTCCACGGGCATGTACACGCGCGTTACAGATGGGAGGAGGAGAGTCTCCGGGTCGGCCCCGTTTACCTGTATGGCCCAGAGCGGACGAAGAAGGAGCATGCGCTTAGCGCGGCGCACAACCAGCTTCACGCCGATTTACGAGCGGCACTATCCACCCTCGCACGCGACGCGTATTAATTAGAAATTCTTCAACTAGACTAGAATTCTATTTTCTGACATAATCGTTGGATTAATTGATCAGGGCGACATCGAGGCGGGTGGTGACGGTCTGCTCGGGTGGGGTGGTGTCGAGGACCCATTCGCCGAACCGGCGGATGTTCTCGCGGATGTAGGGGCTGATGGTGGCCAGGTCGTCGGGGTCGACGGTCCAGCCCTCGGCGACGAGCTGGTTGACGACCTCTGTGATAATGATCGTCGCGGTTCGTGGGATCGGCTGGTACTGTCTGGATGCGTCCGCATCTGGTCAGTGGTGGTCGCTGAGCTTCGCGGTGCTCTCGATCCGAGTCCCGTCGTATAAGACGATCAGCTCCCGATACCGGTCGTGCTCTCTGTCACATACCAGAGTGCGTTCACCCCACCCCTGTAGATCACCGGTGTAGTCCGCACCATCGCGGACTTCCATAAGCGGGCGACGTGTGCCGCGACGCGTTGTCTTCACGCGCCGTTCGTCGTACAGACCAACGTTGTCCCGAAGCTCGACCCGAATGTGTCTCGCCGTCGACTCACAGGCCGGGCACGCTGGTGCGATCGGATCGAGTGCGGACATCCCGTCCAGAATCCGGTCGCACTGCCCGCAGCGCACCACCTGCCTCCCCGCCGCTTGCTGCGGGGAGGCAGGTGGTCGTCGAGCAACCGCCTCACATTTGAGCGCACGATCATGCGGACGGCAGACCCACCAGCTCTCCGGCGCCTCACCCGGAAAGACGATCTCGACCGCGTGGGTCGCTTCCTCCGCGCATCCGTCCCATTCACACGTCACCGAATCCCCCGGAATCTTGATAAGCATCGTTGGCGGCCACCCCGGACGGGGCCGGGGCTCCCATCGTTGGCGGCCTCCTGATCAGACGGCGATGAACACCTGATCGAGGTTCTGGACCTCGTCCCAGCATCGGTCGGCGTTGGCGAGCCAGTCGTCGGATTGCCGAGCGCGCTGCTCGATGGCCGCCCGCGCTTCGGCGCAGGCGGCCGGGTCGGTGTGGTGTTCGGCATGGGCTTGGGAGAATGCGACCAGTCCTGCTCTGTGAATGATCATCTCGGCCACGCGGTGGTTCTTGATGTGGAGCTTGGTAGCGGCCCTGCCGCCGTCACGGTCGAAGGAGACGTGCATCTCGCCCCGCACGTCGAGGGCGACTGGTGCGCGGTCGATCTGGATGTCAGGGTGGTGGCCGACCTTCAAACACAGCACCGCGCCGTCGTCGTAGCCGAACACGGGGACGTCCCACAAACCGTCGCGACGATAGTCAATCCGGGTGCGTCGGAGCTCGTCTCCCTTCTGCCAGACGATGTGCTCGTGCTCGCGGTCGCCAGCGCATTTGTCGGGGTGGTAGTTGACACGGCACCACGGAACGCCAGCCGCTTCCCAGGTGAGCGGGTCGTAGAGGGGTTCGTTGTAGAGCTGGCGGAAGACCGCAAGGGTGACCTGCTTACCGCCGACGGTCAGCGTCTTGATCTCAATGGCGGCCGTGGTGATCTGGGCGGAATGTGCGGTAAGCGGACGTCGTGGTGGCATGCAGCAGACGGTAGTCAGCCTGCGACCCGACGTCCGGGAATGTCGGTTTCCTTGCCTTCTAGGCAACATCAGATGTCTTGCATCTATTAATGATGTTGGTGTTGGCGGGGGCACGGTCCGGAAACTCGAGGAATCCCGGGCCGCTCGGCAGCTCACGTCATGATCTGTCCAGAAGGACTGGTTCAACGCGGCCATCCCCCTGCTGGCGAGGAGGCTCGGCGACGGAGTCCCACGCCCTCCGTGAGGTGTCGAAGACGGCTTGTCCTCGGTCGCCCTGCCGGTCGCGATAGACCCGCCCACCGACAGCATCTGGCCGCCCGCGCTGAAGAGATCGTCAGGCCCGGCCGGCCCGCCAGGTGGCATGCCAGGCGTCGATGTCTGCCCGGCGGGTGGAGGGGGTGAGCGGGCCGACGGCCACAGCGCGGTCGGCGACCCAGGCGGCGTGCTCCCGCAGGGCGGCGGCCTCGGAGCGGCGGCCGACGACGTGGAGCTGCCCGCTTTCCCGGTCCACGTAGGGGATCAGCCATTCCCGGGGGACCAGGTGGCCCCAGCGGGACCGCGCCTGACGGGCGGACAGGCCGGCCCGGGCGCCGATCTGCGCCCAGGTCTCCTCCTGGTCCCGGAGCTGGCGGACCGTGTCGTCGTCCAGAACAGTCGTCACGTGACGACCGGTGGATCGGTTCCGATCCCGGACATGCCGGCCCAGGGCCTGCAACTCCACGATCAGCGCCGCGGCTGCCGCACCGCGGCTGGGGTGGACGCGGGGGTCGGTCGGGGCGCCGGCGCCGGGCTGCAGCGGCTGCCAGCCGCGGCGGTCGCCGCGGGCGGTGTAGCCGGGGCGCAGCAGGCCCAGGGGCACCCCGGCCAGGTGGACCGTCCACCCGTCCGGATCCCGGGCCAGGGTGGGGGGCTGGTCGGCGTGGTCGGTCGCGGCGGACACCGCGGCGGCCAGCGCCGGGCTCAGCGTGATGGTGCGGCCGGACGGGGCGGTGACGGTCAGCCGGGCCGCCGGCGCGGTGTCCGGGGATCCGCTCTCGGTCGTCACGTGACGGTCGGCGGGTGGGGCGGTGGGGGCCGGCCGGGCGGACCGGACCGCGGTGTCGGCGCGGGCGAGCAGGGCCGCGCTCCCCTCCCGCACCGCGGCGACCTGGCCGTCCTGCGGCGCCGCGCCGGTGTCCAGCGTCGCGGCCAGGGCCCGGACCGCGGCGAGCAGGCCGGCCACGCTCGCCGGGTCGGCCGGCGGGGTGCGCGTGGCCTGCCGGGCCCGGTAGGCGCGCTGCTGGCAGGCCCGGGAGGCATAGTCCGGAGCCCGGCCGCCGTGGACGGGCGGGGGCGGCAGCGCGCGGCCGCACCCGCACCGGCACGTCCACGCCCCGCTCCCATCGGTCATCACGTGATGATCGTTCATGGGGGCAGCGTACCCGTCCGCCGGCCGGTCGTCACGTGATGACCTGATCGGGTCAGATGACCCGTCCGCTGGTCATAGTCCGTCAGGGACGGTCCCGGTCCGCTCGTTGCGTCTGCGCCACGCCCGGTCCTCGATGGCGGGCAGCGCGAGCGCCACGTCCGGGGCCGCCCGGGCGAGCCCGGCCTCGATGAACTCCCGCGCGCCGGGGTTGCGGTCGGCCATCTCCATCACAGAGGCGATCACCCCTTCCAGCAGCTCGTCGGTGGCCACCTCGCGTCGGGTCCGTCCGCGTGCCCTGTCGGTCTCCTATCGGTCCTCGGGTGTTGTCGACGACGCCGCGCTGGCGTCGTCGCGGCTGGAACGTGGGGTCAGTGGCTCTGCTCGTCAGTTGTGACCGCGTTTCATCGCGGTCCCGTCTCCCTGTCGGTGGCGCCGGCCGGGTCCTGGCGCAGCACGGTGCCGCCCTCGCGGCCGGCTCGGAACCCGGGCCAGCGCTCCAGCAGCCGCCGGGCCCGCCCCGACGCGCCCTGGCGGGCGGTGGTCGGGGCGTAGCCGAGGGCCTCGCCCAGGGTCTCCCAGGTCAGCTCGGCACGCCGGCCCGCGTCCAGCAGCTGCAGCTCGGCGTACTCCAGGCTCTCCCGGGCGCTGACCACCAGGGCCAGGGCGTCCAGGAGGTCCTCCGCCCGCGGCGTGGGCCAGGACGCCACCACCGGGCCCGCCGGGTCGACAGCGGCCGCCACCGCCTGGACCAGCTCGTGCGCGGTCCAGGGCGGCTTGTTCGGGTGCCACGTCGCGACGTAGCGGGCGGTCAGCCGTTGCCGGCGTTCCTGCGTCTCCAAAAAGTCGATCACCATGCCGTAAACGATACGTTTACACGGTGTGGATGTCAACGAGCTGTTTACATGACCCTGGCGCCCGG
>NZ_CAAAFR010000015.1:60667-85557 GCF_900634745.1 Protofrankia symbiont of Coriaria ruscifolia | reverse complement strand
AGCCGATGCCAGCGCCGGCCGCCCCGGCTCGGATATTCCTCAACCGGCGGACACAGGCTGGACCGTGGACAGCGTGGACAGCCCGGTGGCCAAGCCGGGCGCGGCGGCGGTTCCGGCGGTGAGTGCCGCGTTCGTGGAGGTACCGGAAAAGAATCCGGCAGTACTCTGGTACTAATTTGAGTACCAATTCCCTGGTCACCAGGAGGTCCGGATGCCCGCGGAGCGTCTTCTGCCCTCGGACGAGGCGCGCGAGCTGATCGAGCTCGCCAGGACGATCGCCGAGAAGGAGCTCGAGCCGCGGGTGGTGGAGTGGGAGGCGGCCGGCCGCTTCCCCCGCGACGCGTTCACGGTGCTGGGCCGGGCCGGGCTGCTGAGCCTGCCCTACCCCGAGGATCTCGGCGGCGGCGGTCAGCCCTTCGAGGTGTATCTGCAGGTCCTGGAGGAGATCGCCTACCGGTGGGCGGCGGTCGCCGTCGGCGTCAGCGTGCACGCGCTGTCCTGCTACCCACTGGCCATCGCCGGCAGCCCGGCGCAACACGACACCCTTCTCCCGCAGCTGCTCGGCGGCGAACTGCTCGGCGCCTACTGCCTGTCCGAGCCGCATGCCGGCTCGGACCCGGGTGCGATACGCACCCGCGCGACCAGCACCGCGGACGGCTGCTTCCTGCTGTCCGGAACCAAGGCGTGGGTCACCCACGGCGGAGTGGCGGACTTCTACACCGTCTTCGCCCGCACCACCGACGACCGCTCCGGCGGCATCTCCTGCTTCGTCGCCGACGCCGCGAGCGACGGCCTGACCTCCCAGCCGCCGGAGAAGAAGATGGGGCTGATGGGCTCCCCCACCGCCATCATGAACTTCTCTGATGTCCGCCTGCCTGCCGACCGGCTGGTCGGGCAGCCCGGGCAGGGGCTCCCGATCGCCCTGTCCGCCCTGGACTCCGGCCGCCTCGGGATCGCCGCCACCGCCGTCGGGCTGGCCCAACGCGCCCTCGACGACGCGGTCGCCTACGCCCTGCAACGCACGAGCTTCGGCAAGCCGATCATCGAGCATCAGGGACTCGGATTCCTGCTCGCCGACATGGCCGCCGCCGTGGAAGCGGCACGTGCCACCACGCTCGCCGCCGCACGCCGGCGCGACGCCGGGCTCCCGTTCTCCCGCCAGGCCAGCATCGCCAAACTGGTCGCCACCGACGCCGCCATGAAAGTCACCGAAGACGCCGTCCAGGTTCTCGGCGGCGCCGGTTACACCCACGACTACCCGGTCGAGCGGTACATGCGCGAAGCCAAGGTCATGCAGATCTTCGAAGGCACCAACCAGATCCAGCGGCTTGTCATAAGCCGGCACCTCGCCCGTTCCTGACCCGCGGCCCGACCGGTCCGGCCGACCTGGCGCCGTCGTACCACGCTGCCGGACAGACTGTCATCCCACGCCGTCAGGCAGGCCGTCCGACATCCGCTTCCCGGACGACCCCGTGCAACAGCAACTTCGCGAGTTCGGCATAGGCGTCGGCATCGGAAAGGCCGGTGACACCCGCGATCTCACCTTGCTGAATGGCAACCATGGCGAGGGTCGCAACGTGCCCGACAAAGGACGCGTGCACATCACGGAAGGCCCCGCTGGCCACCCCTTCGGCGACGAGCATGCGGATCCGCGCCGCCGCGATCCGCGTGTTGAGCTCGTAGACGTCACGGGCTGGCGGGAAGGCCGCGAGGTCCCGCCGGAAAGCCTCGGACGCCGGTTTCAGCTCCTCCGCCACGGCAGCAAGGTAGGCACCGACCCGCTCACCCGGATCCGCGACCTCGTCCACCCGCCGCTCCACCTCCGCCGCGGCGGCACGGAAGAAGTGGACGACGACCGCGACGGCAAGTTGCTCCTTGCTGTGCGCCAGCGCATAAAGACTCGACTTCGAACAGCGCAGACGCGCGGCGAGATCAGCCAACGTGAAGTGCGCGAACCCCTCGCGCAGAAAAATCTCGACGAGCCGGTCGAACAGGTCGGACTGCCGGGACGTGCGGCGACCGCCGGGCTGTGGCCATAGCGGGCCGTCAAGTGGGACGGTCATGACCAGTACAACCTACCGGCCCAGGCCGGAGACGTTCGACACGGCGACGTCGTGGTCGCCCGGCCGGTCCGCGGCGGACGGGGAACGCCCGGGCGGGTCCTCGTCATCGCCGGCGACCGGCCGTGCTGACGGCCGTTTCGGCCAGCGGCTGCCCACCGGCTCCGGGACGGCCGTCCCCGTCAGAATGATCCGGCAGGAACCGCGAGCGCGAGAAAAGCATGGCCGCGCGGCCTTCGGCCGCTCCTGCTAACGCTGAAAATCTATTCGCTTCAGACGCTGCGGATATATGCTGAAACGGCCCAGGTCGTTGGTGCCGAAGAAATCACAACCGGTCCCGATGCCGCCCCGCGCCGTCCCGCCGCTGAGGAGAGTGACGACCACATCGGCCTTGCCATTCGGGGCGAACTGGTCGTCCGAGCGCAGAACCTCTATGCTCTTCATTTTCTCGAAGGCGATGTCCTGTCCGCTGGACAAAGTGATTCCGTGGCCCACGGAAATGCAGTAGGACAGCGTTTCGGCGCGCACCGAGGTAGCCACGCCGTCTATCGCGGTCAACACCGCGTTCGCCTCGGCCCAGAGCTTCGAAGTTGTTCCGGAAGTTCCAGACGTCCCAGAAGCTCCGGAAGAGGCGCTGCTCGAAGCCGAAGGGACGGCCGGGCTGGGCGAACCGGCCGACGAGCGATCGGTGTCACTCACCGATGAAGTGGTGGCGGTGTCCGTGGGTAGGCAGTTGGCGGGGCTGGGGACGGCGGGAGACGTAGGACACGGCGCCCCGGCCTGTAGCGCCCCGGCCTGTAGCGCCCCGGCCGGCGGGGAATTGTCGTCGCCGGTGAAGGTGGCGACGGAGATGGCCGCGGCAGCGATGGCGGCGAGGAGGATGACGGTGGCGAACGCCCAGCGCAGACGGCGTCGGGGTACACGGGTCTGGTTGCCGTTCCCGGGCATGGCTGGCGACTCCATGGTCAGCGTGCGCGGCCAGGGAGGCTGCGTGCCGCGGCCGGCTCCCGGGTTGGGATCGCGGCCACCGGTCTGATGAGGGGGTGGTTGCTGCTTGTTGAAAGCAGCGGCCGGCGGCGGTGGAGGCGTGAGTATGCGCCTGGTCGTGGGTGGCACCGGCCCGGTGGGCGCAGAGGAATGGCCGGCAGCCTCGCGGACGTCGTCATCGAGGCGGAGCCGGATGCTGGAGCGGGCAGTCCAGTCCGGGCCGTAGGCGCCGGCGGCGGCGTGGGCCAGGTCGAGGGCGAAGGCGTGGGCGGAGGGCTGGCGGGCGGCCGGGTCCTTGGCCAGGGTGTGCAGGACCACCTCCACGACTGGGGCGGGAACCCCGACCGGCGGCGTGGGGATGGTGTCGAGATGATGCTGCCACAGTGCGCGCACTGGCAGTTTCGGGTCGAACGGCGCCACGCCGGCCAGCAGCTGGTAGAGCACGATCCCGAGCGCGTACAGGTCGGTGGCCGGCCCCAACCGGCCTCCTGTGATCTGTTCGGGAGCCATGTAGGCCGGGGTCCCCACGAGCGCGCTGGCAGTGGCCGCCGACCCTTCGACGATCTTCGCGATCCCGAAGTCGGTCACCTTCAGCAGACCCGTGGTGTCGAACAGCATGTTGTCGGTCTTGATGTCTCGGTGCAGCATCCCCTGGCCGTGCGCGCAGGACAACGCCGCGGCCACCGCCAGACCGACCGCGCAGGCGTCCTCCTGCGGCAGGCCCACCCGGCGGCGGGTCAACGTCCCCCCGCCCAGCAACTCCATGATGATCAGATGTAGGTCGCCGGTCTCGACGTAGTCGTAGACCCGGACCACATGCGGGTGATCGATACCGGCGAGCAGCCGTGCCTCGACGGCGAAGTCGGTGACCGCACCGTCATGGCCCGCGGCCAGCACCTTGATGGCCACGTGACGGTCCAGCCGGCGGTGCCGGCCCGCGAGCACCAGCCCGAACGCACCGGTACCGAGCTCGGCGCCCAGCTCGTAGGCGGGCAACACGGCGCCTATCCGCGCACGATCAACGATCACGGCTTGGTGTTCACCCCCGGACGGTACCTACTACCGCCCACCATCACGAAAACATCCATATCCTCAGCAGAAGCTGCCGCGATCCTAACTTTGCGACGTCGCACGGCAGACAGAAGGTCGTTCGCGTGACAGGCCGGGAGGCACGCACCGTCGGATCCGTTCGACCCGCTGTTCGTCGGACCCTCCTGCTGGGGGTCCTACCCGAGCCCGAGCCGGTGGAGGTCGTAGGAGGCGGCCTTCCGGCCGAGTTCGGCGCCGATGACGTCGGTGCTACGGAAGTGGATGCCCGACCAGACCCGGGCGTTGACGTTGTCGTCGGTGGCCTGCCGCCAGGAGGTGTAGGTCCGGCTGACCCCGGGCGCGGTCGTACTGGTCACACTGATCGGCTGTTGCGGACCAGTACCGGTGAACGCCTCCAGCACCCGCTGGGCCGCACCGGCGTAGGTGGTGTGTCCGCTGGGGTATTCAGGGTGTGCGGGAGTGGTGATGAGCGGCGTCCAGGCCGGATCGGGCGCGGTGGTGGGGTCACCATCGGTGTCGGCGACGCGGATGGCGGTAACGGGGCGCCACCGCACGTAGATGTACTTCGCCTCGTAGACGGCGATCTGGGCGTCGATCGTCACCTCGTGGAACGTGGCCACCAGACCGACCCGCCACGCCGGCGGCCGTCCGCCGGTCTGGGTGAGCAGGCCACGCAGGATGGAGGTGTAACCGGCGAGGGAGGTCTGCGCCCAGAAGTTCGCGACGTCGCTCTGCTCCCGGGTGCGGACGGTGCTGTCGACGGCTCCGACCGCGCGGATCTCGGCGAGGTCGCTGCGGTACTGCGGTGATCCGAGGGGGGCAGGTGGTCCGGGGCGGAACCGGTCGGCCCGCCCAAGCAGGAACGTCCGTCCCCTGCCTTGGCCGGACTGCACCGCGGAGGCGTACGCCGGTGGTGTCGGACGCCAGACGCCCGGTGCCTCCGGCGGCGGGGTGTAGGGGACGTTCACCGATGCGACGTCGAGTCCGTCGCCGGCGCGTTCGGCGAGCAGCTTGCGCGCGGAGCGTTGGCCAGCGCCGGCACCGGCAGTCTTGCCCTTGCCGTCCGGGACCTGGCCCAGCGTGGCGGCCAGCGCCGCGTCGAGGTCGGCCGTGCGCGCGGGAACCAGCGCGACAAGACTGTCGTGGACGGCGGTCGCGACCGCGGCCGTGATGAACGCGGCCGTGGTGAACGCGCGGCTGCGCGAAGCCGGCCTGGCGGCGAGGGCACGCTCGGCAGCAAGCCAGCTCACCGCCCATATGCGGCTGTTCGTGACCTGGGTGGGCAAGGCCGCGGCGGAGACCGTGCGCGCTGTGACGTCGTACCAGTCGAGGACCACGTCATAGTCGGCGTTGCCGGCGTTTGTGGCGGGGCGCTGTGCGACCGCCGCGGTTCCCGCCGAGCCGGTGCCGGCGACCATTGCGGCGGTCAGTGTGGCCGTGACGACGGCGAAACGCAGACGCGGTCGGATTACGGCACGTAAAGAGAACACAATCGTCTCCGCGAATGAGGTAAATGGGCGCATCAATGAAATGCGGCATAATAGGTCGCGAAAAAGGCCGTTAATGGGTTACGGAAAAGGCCCGGTGTGTCGGATCCGGCGGGCCAGCGGATCCGGTAGCCGCCGCCGAGTCCGGTAGCCGGAGCGCCCGGAACCCGGCGGCAGGCGTTGGCGGTTCAGCGTCCGGCCGATGTTTCCGCCAGGTCGGAGACGTACGGCCGGCCCTCCCGCCAGGCTGCCACCTGGCCGGGACGACCGAAGATCTTGAGGTAGTCCTCGACCCCGTTCTCGATGAGTTCTCCCAGCAACGCGGGTTCGAAGTCGGTGCCGTCCGCGCCGACGAAAGTCGGCAACGGCTCAAGCACGGTGTCGAGGCTCGGGTGGTAGAAGACCCCGGTGGACTGCCGGGTCACCGTGCCGCCGGCCGCGACCCGATGGCGGACGGGACGCAGCCGGCCGTTGGTCCAGCGGGTGAGGATCGTCCCCGAGAACACCTGCAGCGCGCCGGGTACGACGGGCACCGGGATCCAGCTTCCGTCGGGTAGCTGTGCCTGCAGTCCGGTGTAGTCGCCGCTCTGGTGCAGGATCGTCACGGCCGAGGTGTCCGCGTGCTCCAGCAGCAGGAGCTTGTCCTCGTCGGAGGCGGTGTCCGGGTAGGTCCAGGTCGGGTAGTCGTTGACGACGAAGTTCGTGTAGGAGGGCTCGTCGTGCGGGAAGCTGCCGGCGGGAAGGCCGAGGATCCGCTCGTACAGGCCCAGCACCCGCCGGGCCAGGCCGGCGGCCGCGTCGGTGTAGGCGAAGGTGACCTCGCGCAGGCCGGGGTCCTGCGGCGGCCAGACGTTGGCGTGCTCGTAGAGCCCGAGCCACCGCCGGCCGACCCCGGCAGCGGCGGCGTCGGCCGGGTTGTCGAACTGGGCGATCGAGTACCGCTCGAGCTCCAGGCGGCCGAAGTCGTCGGGCCACTGGCGCCAGCCACGGTAGGGATGCCCGGTGGGGCTGGTGAGCTTGGCCTTCTCAGCGCGAGGCAGTCGTAGGATACGCCCGATCCGCTGTTCGAAGTCCTCGATCAGCTCCAGCGGGACGCCGTGGTTGACCACCTGGATCAGTCCAATGCTCTCGGCCGCGTCGCGGACCCGCCGCAGCAGGTCGGCGGGGGCATCCTCGGCGAGGGCCGCCTGAAGGTCGATGACGGGGATCGTGTCGCTCATGGCAGATATTCCTCCGGGGGCATCTCGGGATTACCGGGAACGGAATTGCCGGGGATCAGGATTGCCGTATCGGGATTGCCGGTATCGGGAACGGATTGCCGGGACGAGGCGCGAACGGACCGCCGATCATAGCTATCGGGCATGGATGTTCATAGATATGGATGTTCATAGATATGAAGGCGCGAGGACCGGAACGCCGGTCAGGACCAGGGCGTGCTGGAACGCGGCTGGCGGACACCGTCCACGATCAGGTCGACCCGCTCGTTGAGGAACGCGACAAGACCGGCGATCTTCGGGATCTCCGGGATGGATTCGGCGTAACTCCACGCGATGTCGTCGATCCGTGTGCCGTCCGGCCCCTCGTAGGACCAGTACCGGGCCTCACCCTTGTACGGGCAGCGGGTGCGGGTCGGTGCCGGTGTCAGCAGGTCCCACCGCACGTCGAGCTTTGGCAGGTAGTAACGGATCGGCAGCCCGGTCTCGAAGAGCAGGGTCGGGTGGTGGGTGTCGGCCAGTGGCTCGTCGCCGACGCGGACCTCGACGTGCCGCGATGAGGGCAGCGCGTCGACGCGCTTGTAGGGATCGCGGGGGTGGACGAAGATCTGCTCGTCCTCCTCATACCAGGCGTCAGCCCTGTCCCAGTAGAAGGCGACGTAGTCGGCGAGGTCGGCCACGTCGGGAATCGGCTCGGGATAGGCCCAGACCGCGTTCTCGGCCCTCCGGTCACCGACGGTGATGGTGAAGTAGGAAGCGTCGCCCTTGCGCGGGCAGCTCGTGTGGTGGTCGGTGGGGGTGAGCAGGTCGAACCGGACGTCCGGGCGCGGGAAGTAGTACACCGGCAGGTGCCCGGCCTCGAAGACGTACAGCGTCCGGATGCTGTCCGCGATGACCTGCCCGTTGAAGAACACCCGGACCCGTCGGCCGTTCGGCTCGGTCCGCACCGGGCGCAGGTCGCGCGGCCGCGGTGAGAACGGATCCCGCTCGGTCGCCCCGGTGACGCGCTCGGTCGCCCCGGTGACGACGGAGCCGGTCGACGATCCGGTCGATGTCGTGCTGCTCATGTCCGGGCTCCCTGTCCGTTCGTGAGTGTCGTTGCATCGGTGCCGGCCGGGGCTGTTGACGTCTGCGCGGCGGCGAGGACGTCGAGCAGGTGGGCGGTGAGGACCACAGGCTGCTGCGTCTCCAGGTCACTGTCGCCGCCGTCAACTGCCACGATCCGGGCGCGCGGCGCCCGGCGGGCCAGGACGTCGAGGTCGTCGGACGACAGCCATCCCGCACCGTGCACGACGGTCGGTGCCGCACCCGCCAAGTGCTCCCACAGCGGTGACGGGTCGTAGGACGCCGCGGCGACGGCGGGATCATGGCGCCACGCCCACGAGCCGTCCGGTTCACCGACGGTGCCGAAGAGCACCTCGCGCCACAGGAAACCCTCGGCACCCCGCAGGCCTCCGGCAGCCGAGCGGCCCTGGACACCCGAGGGGCTCCCCGCGCCCCGCAGACCCTGGGCATCCGGCAGGAAGGTCGAGGCCAGTTGCCGGATGGCATCCGTCCGGGATGCGGGAGCGTCGCCCGCCACCCGGCGCCGGGCGCGTCCAGCTCCCGGCAGGGTGTCGAGCAGGACGAGCCGGCGGACCAGCTTCGGCCGGCGGGCGGCGACCGCCAGCGCCGTGAGCCCGCCGAGTCCGCTGCCGGCCACCAGGCGTGCATGCGGGGCGAAGGACGCGATGGCCTCCCCCACCGCGGCTGCGAGGCGGGCGGGTTCGTACCGGCCGTCGCGTCGCCAGTTCGACCGGCCGTGGCCGGGCAGGTCGAGCGAGGCGGCCGGCAGGCCGAGAGCCAGGATCACGGCGTCCCACTGGCGCGCGCTGCGGCCGGCGTCGTGGACGAAGACGACCTGGGGCGGGCCCGGCCCCCACACGACCGCGCTCAGATGACCGCCCGTGGTCGGGTTGAACCAGCGGCGGCCCACCGGCGGCGGCCCGTGCCAGTCCAGGCCCGCATCCCCGGCGGTGTCCTCCAACAGCGTGAACTCGTTCTCCGGGTCGACGTCATCGAGCCGGTCAAGGTCGCCGGCGGTGAGACGTTCGGACATCACACCCTCTCCTTCTGCGCAGCCGGCGGCGCTTGCGCGCCGGACCCGGCAAGCGGTGTCGACGAGGTCCTGGGCAGATCGGATGGTTCGAGATGGCAGCGGACCGTGTGCACAGGTGCTCCGGGCGGTCCGGGCAGCAGCCGGACGGGGGGAGCCACCTGGTCGCACAGGCCGTCCACCCGGCGGGGGCAGGTTCCGGCGAACCGACAGCCGGCCGGCCCCACCGGCTCCACCGGCTCCGGACGGCCGGGTACCCGGCCCGGCGCACCGGTCCCGGTCAGGCTGTCGGTGTACGGGTGGTGCGGGCCGGAGAGCACGGCGGAGGTCGGACCGACCTCGACAATCTGCCCCCGATACAGGACAGCCAACCGGTCCGCCAGGTAGCCCACGACGGCCAGGTCGTGGGAGACGAACAGGTAGGAGACGCCGTCGGTGTCCCGCGCAGCCGCCAGCAGCTCCAGCACAGCGGCCTGGACGCTCACGTCGAGCGCTGACACCGGTTCGTCGCAGACGACCAGGTCGGGCTCGCCGGCGAAGGCGCGGCCGATGGCCACCCGTTGTTTCTGCCCGCCGGACAGCCGTGCGGTCCGCACCGGCAGGAGGCGAGGGCCGAGCTGGACCCGGCCGGCGAGGTCGGCGACCGTGCCCGATCCGCGCAGCGTCACCAGCGCCCGACGCAGCACGGTGGCTACGGGGTGTCGCGGGTTGAGGGTGGTGTCGGGATCCTGGAAGACCATCTGCACCCGGCGGCGGTCCTCGGCGGACCGACGCGACAGCCGGGCCGGCAGGGGGCGCCCGGCGAGTCGGAGCTCTCCCGGGCCGTCGGGTCCGAGGCCCACCAGTGCCCGGGCGAGGGTGGTCTTGCCGCTGCCGGACTCGCCCACGAGCCCGAACACCTCGCCGTAGGCGATGTCGAGGTCGATCTCGTCCAGCACCGGCGTCCGGCCGTAGCTGCGGGACAGCCCCCGCACGGACAGCAGCCCCGGGCTCGGGCTCGAATGATCTACTTCTGTGCCCTGCTCGGGAAGGTGCAGCGTCATGAGGCTATCGCTGTGGTGGCAGCGCACCGTGTGCCCGGCCGGATGCGCGTCCAGCTGCCCGTCCAGCTGCCCGTCCGGGGGCTTGTCCGGCAGGACGACGGCGGGAGCGGCGGCGAGGACGAGGGGTGGCTCCCGGTTGCGGCATGTCTCGTCGGCGAGCGTGCAGCGGTCGGCGAACGTGCAGCCGCTCGGCCGTTCGGTGGGAGCCGGTGGCTGGCCCGGCACCGCCCGTAGCCTGCGCTCCCGGCGGGTGATCCCGACCGTGGGTGCCGCTGCGACGAGGCCGGCGGTGTAGGGGTGCCGTGGTGTGGTGAGCAGTTCGGTCGCCCGGCCCTCCTCGACCAGGCGGCCCGCGTAGAGGACCCCCACCCGGTCGCAGCGGTGTGCCACGAGGGCGAGGTCGTGGCTGATGAGCACGACGGCGGCGTTGATCTCCTGCCGCAGCGCCTGCAGGAGGTCGAGGATCTCGCGTGCCACCGCGGCGTCGAGACCGGTGGTCGGCTCGTCGAGGACGAGTAGCCGCGGACGTGACGCAAGCGCCGCGGCGATGCCGACCCGCTGCTGCTGCCCGCCCGACAACTGGTGCGGCCACCGTCGCGCGATCACGGCCGGCTCCGGCAGGCGCACCGCCGCCAGCAGTTCCAGGGCACGCAGGCGAGCCGCGGCGCGTGGCAGCCCCTGCAGCCGGCAGGCTTCGGCCACCTGCGCGCCAACGCGGACCGTCGGGTCCAGGCTGCTGGTGGCGCCCTGGTGGACCATGGCGAACGCGGTGGCCCGCCACCGCCGCCGGTCCCGTTCTGACAGGCCGCCGACGTCGACGCCGTCCAGCCTGATGCTGCCGCGGTCGACCCGGCCGCCATCGGGCAGGACGCCGGCCAGCGCCGCCGCCAGGGTGCTCTTGCCGGATCCGGACTCCCCCACCAGCCCGTAGCTTTCGCCGGGACGCACCCGCAGGCTCACGCCGTCCACTGCGACCGCCCGTGCGCCTGGCGCCGGGTAGCTCACGGTCAGCCCGTCGACGGCGAGCCCTTTGGCAGCACCCGGTGCGGGCACGCCTGCCGGTGCGCCGCCGGCTGCCGCTCCACCCGGCGTGCCCGGTTCGCCCGCTGCGTCCGGTGCACCCAGCCCGTCCAGTGCGTCCGGCCCACCCGCTGCGTCGCCGGCTGCCGGCCTGCTCATCGCGCCGCCACCTGTTCCCGCAGGTTGTCCGCGACCAAAGCGACGCCGATGACGAGGCTTGCGACGGCGAGCGCCGGGAAGAGCACCGTCCACCAGGCGTGTTGGAGGAAGACCCGGTTGTCCGCCACGGAGGCGCCCCACTCCGGGGAACCCGGCGGCTGGCCGAGCCCGAGGAACGACAGGGCCGCGGCGGCGAAGACCGCGTCACCGAGCCGGGACGTCGCCTCCACCAGCACGGTTCCGGCAACGTTGGGTAACACCTCGCGACCCAGCAGGGACGGGAACGGTTCACCTCGCAGCCGCGCCGCCTCGACGTAGGGCTTCTCCCGTTCGACCAGCGCCGCGGCCCGCACACTCCGGGTCACGATCGGTAGGAAGAACACTCCGATGACGATGACCAGGGTCGTGGTGGACCTGCCCACCAGCGCCACCACGACCACCGCCCCGACCAGACTCGGGAAGACGGCGAGCACGTCTACGACCCGCATGGCGATCTCGTCCAGCAGGCCCCGCCGGACGCCGCACACCAGACCGAGCAGGCTCCCGGCGCCCACCCCGACCGCGGTCGCGAGCGGAGCGGCCGCCAGCACGGGACGGGCGCCGGCCAGCACCCGGGCCAACACGTCCCGGCCAAACTGGTCGGTGCCGAAGAGGTGGCCCCAGCCCGGCGAGCGGAACCGCTCGGCCGGATGCTGGGTCATCGGGTCGATGGGGACGAGATGCGGCCAGAACACCGCGACCACGGCCCACCCGACAAGCAGGACCGCACCTGCCACGAACGACGGCCGGCGCACCAGCCGCCGCAGCGCCCCCGGTCCGCGGGCCACGGCGGTGACCGGCGGCGGCGCGACGTCGGTGACGCTCACTGGGCTCACTGGACTCACTGGTGAGCCACCTTCCCGACCCGGATCCGCGGGTCGAGCAGCGCGTACACGACGTCCGCGACGACGTAGACGAGCATGCCAACGGCTCCCAGGACGATCGTGGTGGCCTGCAGGGTCGGCACGTCCTTGCTGGTCGCGGACGACAGCAGCAGGTCGCCGATGCCCTGGTATCCGAACAGCAGTTCGACGGTGACCAGCCCCGCGAGCAGGTACTGCAGCTGGATGGCGAACGCGCTCGTCGCCGGGACCAGGCAGTTGCGCAGAACGTGCCTGCGCACGAGCTGCGCCTCGGACAGGCCGCGCACCCGCATAGCCCGGATGAACGGGCTGGACAGCGTCTCGACGGTGCTGGCCCGCACATGTCGCGCGACGTAGCCGGCACACAGCAGGACCAGTGAGATCGCCGGCAGCAGCAGATGTTCCACGCGGGTCAGCAGCCCCGCCCCCGAGGGTGCCTGAGCCGAGGAGGGCAACCAGTGCAGCTGGACGCTGAAGACCACCAGCAGCACGACCCCGGTGACGAACTCCGGAGTGGCCCCGAGACTCAGACCGGTCACGCTGAGCACCCGGTCGAGTGGGCGTCCCTCCCGCAGCCCCGCGGCGAGGCCGAGCGCCAGCGCGAACGGCACGAGCAGGACGAAGGCGAGCAGGGCCAGCATCAGGCTTTCGCCCAGCCTGCCCATCGTCAGTGGACGGACCGCCACCCCGAGCGTGTAGGAGTGACCCCAGTCGCCGGTGACGAACCCGCCCAGCCAGCGCAGGTATCGGCTGGGCAGCGGCTGGTCCAGGCGCAACTGGTGGCGCAGCGCGTCCACGGACGCCTGGCTCGCTTCCGGGCCGAGCACGGCCCGGGCGACGTCGCCGGGGATCAGTTCGGTCGCGGTGAACACCAGCAGGCTGACCGCCAGCAGCGTGACCGGGATCGCCAGTAGCCGTCGGGTCAGGAAACGCGCCACGCTGGATCAGGCCCGGGTCACGGTCGTCAGGTCCAGGAACGCTGACGGGTGCGCCCGCAGTCCCTTGACCCGATCGGACCGGTAGGCTCTGACCGCACCGTTCCACACGCTGACGATGACCGGCACGTCCTCGTTGAGCGCTTGCGCGATGATCTCCGCCTGCTTCTTCCGCTCGGCCGGGTCGGTGGCCGCGTCGTAGGCGGCGGCGGCCGCGTCCACGATCGGGTTGGCGTATTTGGAGCCGTTCCACACCCCCTGGCTTTTCACCATCGGGATGATGAACTGGCTCGCCGTGGGCCGGCCCGCCCACCCGACGAGGTTTGCGGTCGTGAACAGCCACGGGGTGTCGGTGTTCTGATCGCCCCCGTAGAACGCCCCGGAGGTCTGCTGGTCGAGGTCCACGGTGATTCCGACCTGCTTGAGCTGGTCCTGGATGACCAGCGCATAGGATTTGTTCGGTGGGTCGAAGCTGAGGGTGAAACGCAGGTGGTCCACGCCCGCGGCGGCCAGCAGCGTCCTGACCTTTGCCTCGTCCCTGGCGCGTTGCTGGAGATCGGTCGGAGCGCTCGAGAACGAGGGCGCGAAGAGATGGTCGTTGCCCAGGACGCCGACCCCGTCGTAAACGCTGGTCAGGACGCCCGGCCGGTCCAGGGCGTACGCGACCGCCTGCCGGGCTTCCTTCTTCGTGAACGGCGGCTTGTCGACACGCAGGGTGAACGCGGTCAGGCCGGTGCTGCTGACCTTGTCGACGGCGATGGAGTTGCTGCCCGCGACCGGGCCCACCGGGCCGGCCTCCGACAGGATCTGCCCGTCGACGGCGCCGCTCTGCAACGCGAGCAGATCGGCCTGCCTGTCCTTGTAGAACGTCACCTTGACGCCGTCGAGATACGGCTTTCCGGAATCCCAGTACTTCGGGTTGCGGGTGAGCGACGCACCCGTGCCGGTGTCGTAGGAATTCAGCAGGAACGGCCCCGTTCCGATCGCTTTCTGGGCGAACGTACCGACCTGGTAGTCCGGCTTCAGGATGAGCGCATTGTAGTTGCCGGCGGACACCAGATAGGGAAAATCTGAGAATGGTCGCTCGAGGTGGAAGACGACCGTGTCGGCGCCCGACAGCGAGATGCCTCCGGCCTTGAGCACTGTCTTGAACGCGGACAGCGCTGAGGACTTGTTCGCGGGATCGAGCAGGCGGTCGAACGACGCCTTCACCGTTGCCGCGTCCAGGGGCGTGCCGTCGGAGAAGACAACCCCCTGGCGGATGGTGAACGACCAGGTCCGGCCCCCGTCGGAGGAGCTCCACGCGGTCGCCAGCCGGGGCTGCAGCCGGAAGTCGGAGTCAAGCCAGATCAGGTAGTCGGCGACAAGCTGGACCAGCGCGATCGCGGTGCCGTCGTACATCGTCACCGGATCCAGCGAGGTCGGCGGCGGCGGAGCGCTCAGGGTGACGGCGCCTCCCCGTTTCCCGCCCGCGGCCGAGGACGACGAGGACGCGGTGGTGCCCGCGCCGCTCGTCGAACCGCCGCACGCCGCGAGGAGCGCGGCGAGACCACCAGCACCGGTGCCGGCCAGCAGACCGCGTCGGGTCAGCAACGCCCGCACCGGATGCTCGGCGGACACTGCTGTAACTCCGGCTGTTTCGATCGACTGAGTCGATAGTTCTCTCACGAAAGTCCTTTGGCGGTGGTTGAGCGGAGCGTGGTGGATCAGGACCTACGCCACGAACCCCCGTGTCCGGTGGCGGCCTGCATAGATGACCATGTGTGTGCCCGGAGGCGGCGGATGCGCAGTGCTGGCAGTGAACCGCCGGGCCTGAGAAGGCAGAGCTGTACGGGTGACGGCCGGTCAGCCGCGGGGACAGCGCCCGCAGATCATCCGCATGAGGTCGATGTGTATCCGGGCGACCAGGAGAGCTGTTCTCCACACGCCATCAACGGGACCATGGACATCTTCACCAGTCAAGTGGGCAATACATGCCAGCGACTCGCCGACTTCGCAGATGCGGACAAACATGGATGTGACCGAACGCGGATGCGGCAGACCTGTCCAACGGCGCCCCGTCAACCACCCGCGCGAAACAGCGCGACACACCCACACATCGGAAACCACCTACGCTTCCTTTGGCGCGGAGGCGGTTGGTCTGTCGCACGGTCGTGGTCATGGCGATGATGCAGAGGGCCTGAAGCGAGCGCCGATCACGTGACCGGCACGTTCTCGGGGATGTCGTCGGGATCGGGCAGGTTGTCGGGTACGCGTACGGCAAGGAAGGTCGCGCTGCGGCGGAGGCGGAATCCCAGCGATGTGTACAGCCGGATCGCGTTGGTGTTGTCCGCGATCGCGTGCAGGAACGGAGTTTCGCCGCGCTCACGAATGCCGGCGGCCACCGCGAGCACGAGCCGGGTCGCCAGCCCCTGGCCACGGAAAGCATCGTCGGTGCAGACCGCGCTGATCTCGGTCCACCCGGGTGGGTGCAGACGCTCGCCGGCCATCGCCACGAGCACGCCGCCGCGACGGATGCCCAGGTAGGTGCCCATCTCGATCGTGCGTGGCAGGAACGGGCCGGGCTTGGTGGACGCGGTCAGCGCGAGCATTTCCGGCACGTCCGACGCCTGAAGGCGGACGGCTTCGTCGTCGTATGCGGCGGCGACCCCGTCGTCAACGAGCTGTACCCCCGCGCCGCGCGCCACCACCTCCCACCCCCGCGGTGGTGGGACCGACACCCCGGCGAGCGGGACCAGTGCGCCCGGGCCGGCCAGGGCGGCGATGTCATCCCAGTCGGCGGCGTCGGGCTGTTCGGGCAGCGCCACGAACGGGGAGACGTCAACCAGGTAGCGCAGCACGTTGCCACGCCCCTCGGCGAGGTGCGCGTGCGCCCCGGTCAGTGACCAGCGGACGGGGTTGTCCAGCGGGTGCTGCTGACTCGGGTGGTACTGCCGGCTGATGTGAATGTCGCTCATGCGCCGACCCCGACGGCGCCCCCGCCAGGAGCGACCACGCCGCGGGCAACCCCGCTGACGGCAACTCCGCCGGGGACGTGGGCGTGAATGTGGATGGTCAACGGCGCTGCCACTCCTGGGCCAGCAGCTCGTAGGAGCGGACCCGGTCGGCGTGGTCGTGGGTGATCGTAGTAATGATCACCTCGTCGGCGCCGGTGGCGTCGCGCAGTTGCTCCAGCTGGTCGGCAACCTGCCCCGGCGAGCCGACGAACTGGGTCTCGACGCGGTCGGCGACCAGCTCGCGGTCGGCGTCGCTCCACACGTGCCGGCGCGCCTCCTGCGGGGTCGGGAACGGGATGGCCCCCAACGCGGTGCGGATGCTGCGCACCCACAGTCCGTAACCGGCGGCCAGCTCCCGCGCGGTGGCGGTGTCCTCGGCCACGACGACGTCGGCCGAGACACTGACATAGGGCTGCTCAAGATCGGCGGACGGGCGGAACGCGGCCCGGTAGCCCTCAGCGGCCTCCAGCACGGTGGCGGGGCTGACGTGGTAGTTCGCGGCGAACCGCAGCCCTCTCTCCCCCGCGACGGTCGCGCTCTCACCCCCGCTGCTGCCCAGGATCCAGACCTGCACCTGCGCGCCCTCCCCGGGGACCACGTGAGCCTGTTCGCCCTCGGCGGAACGGTAGGTGCCGGCCAACAGGGCAAGGACATCGCCGATCTGCTCAGTGTAGTTCTGCGACTGCGCACCGGGGAGCTGCAGAAGCCCCTTCTGCAGCTCGAAGCGCGGCGAGTTGAGCAGATGCTCAAAGGAGAACCGGTGCGGGATGCGCAACCCGTTGGGCGTGCGTCCGTTCACGACGGCCGTGCCGGCGCCGAGCAGGGCCGGCTCACGCTTCACCTCGCTCGGACGCCCACCGGAACGACCCAGGCCGAGATCAAGACGTCCGGGGTGGAGGGCGTCGATGAGCCCGAACTCCTCCACCGTCGACAACGCGGTGCGATGCCCGAGCTGGACGGCGCCGGAACCGATGCGGATCGTCGACGTGGCCGAGGCCGTCAACGCCAGCACGACCGCGGGTGAGGTGCCGGCTACGCCTGGGTTGAGGTGGTGTTCGGCGAACCAGTACCGAGTGTAGCCGAACCGCTCGGCCTGCTGAGCGAGATCGATGCTGTTGCGCAGCGCCTGCGCCGCAGTCGATCCAGAGGAGATCGGGACGAGGTCCAGGACGGCGAGCGGAGTCGTGACCATGACAGGTGTCCTTACTCGGTGTTCCGGGGACTTGAACCTCCGGCGGCGCGAAAAACATGATCGCGCCACCTTTGGCCCGCTAGACGGCGGCGGGCGCAGGCCCGTCTGCGCCCGGTGACGGTACGATCGGTGGCGGTGAGGATGGCTCGGCGAGCACCGGCGCCCACGGCCAGGGCGGGTCCGGGATGTCGCGGCGCAGCACCGGGGCGATGTCGGACTGGAACAGTTCCAGGCTGGCGCGGTGCTGGGCGTCGGTGAGGCCGCCGGCGTCGGCGTGCAGGTGCAGCACGCTGTGCCCGAACTGCTCGTGGTAGCGGTGTACCTTCTCGATGACCTGCTGCGGGCTGCCGATCAGCGCGGAGCTGCGCTCGACGAAGTCCTCCAGCGTCGGGAACACCGGTTCCATACCGAGTCGCTTCTGGAAGGCCAGATGCCCGTCGAACACCGGCCGGTAGGCGGCGATGGCATCCTGGGAGTTGCGCTCCGCGTAGTAACCGGCCGTACCGGCGCCGACCGTCGCCAGAGTACGGTCGTGGCCGTAGTGCGCCCACCGCTCACGGTAGTAGTGGACGAGTTCGGCGTACGGCTCGATCGGGTTGGTGACGTTGGCCGAGAACAGCGGGTCACCGTACCGGGCGGCTAGATCAACCGACTCCTTGCTGGTGGCACTGCCGTGCCAGACGCGGATCGGTTGCTGCAGCGGCCGGGGCCAGACCTCGGCGTCCTGCAGCGCGGGCCGGAACCGCGGGTCGGCGGTGACCTTGTCCTGCCGCCAGATCCGGCGGAAAAGCTCGTAGGACTCGGCGTTGCGGTCCCACTGGTCGTCGGGGGTGACGTGGAACAGCCCCCGCTGGGCGGCGCCGTTGCCCTTGCCGATGATCAGCTCCAGCCGGCCGCCGGAGAGGTGATCGAGGGTGGCGTAGTCCTCGTAGGCCCGCACCGGGTCGAGCAGGCTCAGCGTCGTGACCGCGGTGAACAGCCGGAGCCGGGTGGTGAGCGCGGCCAGGTGGCTGAGCACGACCGGCGGGGAGGAGGAGATGAACGGCCGTTCGTGCCGTTCCCCCACCCCGAAGCCGTCGAAGCCGAGTTCCTCGGCCAGCAACGCGTTGTCGATCACCTCGCGGAACCGGTCGGTGGTCGACGTCCGCGCTCCGGTGACCGGGTCCGGGGCGTGCACGATCAGCGTGATGGCCAGAAACTTCACGACACCGCCTTCACCGCCGGACCCGGCACGTCGAGTGGTGCGAGGGACACGGGCGGGGACAGGGACGCAGATAGCGCGAGGCCGAGGTGCTCGCGCAACGTGGTGCCCTTGTACTCGGCGCGGAACACACCGCGTTCCTGCAGCAGCGGTACGACGGTGTCGACGAACCCGTCCAGCCCACCCGGGGTGATGTGCGGGACGAGTATGAACCCGTCACTGGCGTCGGCCTGCACGAGGTCGTTGATCGCGCCGGCCACCGTCGCCGGGGAACCGATGAACGTCTGCCTCCCGGTGACCTCGATGACCAGTTCCCGGATGGAGAGGTTCTTCGCCTCGGCGAGCTGGCGCCATTCGTTCGCGGTGGCCAGTCGATCCCCGAACATCCGCACGCTGGCCCGGCCGCGGGCGATCGTGTTCTCCCCCGGATCGGGGTCGACGGAGGGTAGCGGCCCGTCCGGGTCGTAGCCGGACAGGTCACGGTTCCACAGCTGCTCGAGGAACTTGATCGCGGTCTGGCCGCTGACCTGCTGCAGCCGGACCTCGTGCGCGATCTCGGCCGCCTCGGCGTCGGTGTCGCCGAGCACGAACGTCGCCGCGGGCAGGATCAGCAGCTGGTCACGGGCACGGCCGTACCGGGCCAGCCGTCCCTTGACGTCGGCGTAAAACGCCTGCCCAGCTTCCAGGGTGCCGTGCCGGCCGAAGATCGCGTCTGCGCTCGAGGCGGCGAACTCCCGTCCCCCGTCGGAGTCACCGGCCTGGAAGATCACGGGACGCCCCTGCGGGCTGCGCGGGACGTTGAACTGGCCGGCGATGTCGAAATGCGCGTCATGGTGAGCGAACGCGCCCGGGCGCGGATCGCGCAGGAACACCCCGCCGTCCTTGTCTGCGACGATCTCGTCACCGCGCCAGGAGTCGAACAGCTCCCACGCCGTCCGCAGGAACGTCCTGGCCCGCTCGTAACGCGCCTGCTCGGGCAGGAAGCCGCCGCGGCGGAAGTTCTCGCCGGTGAAGGCGTCCCAGGAGGTGACCACGTTCCACGCCGCCCGACCGCCGGAGAGGTGATCGAGGCTGGCGAACTGCCGCGCCACCTCGTAGGGCTCGTTGAACGTGGAGTTGATCGTGCCGGCCAGGCCGAGCCGGTCGGTGACCGCGGCGAGCGCGGCCAGCACCGTGAAGGTGTCCGGACGGCCCACCACGTCGAGGTCGTGGATCAGCCCGTTCTGCTCGCGCAGCCGCAACCCCTCGGCGAGGAACAGAAAGTCGAACTTTCCGCGCTCTGCCGTCTGCGCAAAATGGACGAACGAGCTGAACTCGATGTGGCTGCCCGCAGCAGGATCGCTCCATACCGTGGTGTTGTTGACGCCTGGAAAATGAGCGGCGAGATGGATCGGCTTGATCGGCTTGCTCATCGTCCGGTGTCCCTTTCAGGCGGCCGCGATTCCAGATCGGTGGCGCGGCGATGTCAGCACGAGTGGTAATCGGTTCGCCGATCACGGCACGTCGAAACCGGTTGGGTCAGGGGCGGCGGATTGGGTCAGGAGCGATTGGGTCAGGGACGACAGAGCGCGCCGGCGACACGGCACAGATCGATGTGCCGACGCAGGAACAGGCCGACCACACCACGTCGCGGCTCGGGCGCGTGGACGGCAGGCGGACCCGGGATCAGCTGCATGTGTCGTCACCTCCTGCCGATCGATGCCCGGCCGGCCCCATCCCACGGCTGGGCCTGGGGAACCGGGATCGTCCCAGCCGGCCTCACCTGGAGCACCCGCCGCGCGGGAGGTTGCCGGTCAGCGAGCCAGGGCCTGCTGCCGACACTCATGACCTTCTTCGAAGGTACCCTGAGGCACAGGCAAAGTCTATTTCCTATCGATATACTTGGCATTGTTTGATCATTACGTTTGATCATTACGTTTGATCGTTATGCGTGATCGTTACATGCGGAATGCGGGGCCGCCGGGCGGACGACCGAATCGGTTTTCGTCAGGCATGGATGACACAAGATCGGATCGGCGGATGATTGTGACGAACGCACACGTCCTGCGCATACGCCCGGTCGTGGCTGCATTGTGACCGCGCGCTACCACTGGTTCCTGCCGACCGGGGGTGACGGCCGCAACCTGGCCTCCGGAGTGCACGGGCTGGGCATCGGCGGGGTGCTGGCACCCGCCCGCGCCGGTCGGCCGGCGTCACTGACCTACCTCACGCAGCTGGCGCAGGCCGTCGACTCGCTGGGCTATGAAGCGGTGCTGACTCCGACCGGCGCGCACTGCGCCGACGCGTGGGTCGTGACGGCTGCGCTGATCGCGCAGACCAGCCGGCTGAAGTTCCTCGTCGCGTTCCGTCCCGGCCTGGTCGAGCCGGCACTGGCCGCACACATGGCCGCAACCTTCCAGCAACTGTCGGACGGACGGCTGCAGCTCAACGTCGTCACCGGCAGCAGCGGCGCCGAGCAGCACGCCTACGGCGACCAGCTCGGCCACGACGCACGGTACGCGCGGGCCGAGGAGTTCCTCGAGATCGTGCGCCGGTTGTGGAGCGGCGCCGAGTTCGACCACCACGGGAGGTTCTACGACCTGCGGGGCGCCCTGCTGCGCGATCCGCCGGTGCCGTACCCGGAGGTCTACCTGGGCGGCTCGTCCGATGCGGCGCTGGCGGTCGCGGCCCGGCAGGCCGACAGCTACCTGACCTGGGGCGAACCACCGGCGCTCGTCGCAGAGAAGATCGACCGGGTGCGCGACCTGGCCGCGGCGCAGGGACGGCGGCTGCGGTTCGGTCTACGCATCCACGTCATCACCCGGGACACGGCCGCGCAGGCGTGGGCCGACGCCGACCGGCTCATCGCCGGCCTGGACGACGCCACGATCGCGGCCGGGCAGCAGCGGCTGCGCACGTTGGAGTCGGTCGGCCAGCGGCGGATGCTGGACCTGCACGGCGGCTCGCGTGACCGGCTGGTCGTGGCACCGAACCTGTGGGCGGGCATCGGCCTGGTGCGCGGCGGCGCCGGCACGGCACTGGTCGGCAGCCACGAGGAGGTCGCCGAGCGGATCGCCGAGTACCGCGCCGCCGGTATCGAGGAGTTCGTCCTGTCGGGGTATCCGCACCTGGAGGAGGCCTACGCCTTCGCCGAGGGCGTGCGTCCGCTCCTCGGCGAAGTGATCTGACGCTGTCGCGACCAGCTGGGAATGGCTGCCAGCAGCGTACGGGTGTAGTCGTGCTCGGGACGCTCGAACAGGTCCTCCGTCGTGCCGGCCTCCACGATCCGCCCGGCCTGCATCACCGCCACCCGGTGGGCGATCTGCCGCACGACAGCCAGGTCGTGCGAGATGAACAGATAGGCCATGCCGGTGTCGGCCTGCAGTTCGGCGAGCAGCTCCAGGACCTGTGCCTGCACGGACACGTCCAGGGCGGAGACAGGTTCGTCGCAGACGACGAGCTGGGGCGCCAGCGCCAGCGCGCGGGCGATCGCGACCCGCTGCCGCTGCCCGCCGGAGAGCTCGGCGGGTTTGCGGTCGAGGACCGAGGCCGGCAGCGCGACCCGGTCGAGTAGATCCCGGGCGCGGGCGGTACGGGAGGCCCGGTCGCCGACCCTGAACGCGCGTAGCGGCTCGGCGATCACGTCGTTGATCGAGAACCGGGGATCGAGGGAGGCATAGGGGTTCTGGTAGATGAGCTGGGCCCGGCGGCGCAGCTGCCGAAGCCGCGCTCCCCCAGCGGCCGTGACGTCGTCGCCGTCGAACACGATCCGACCGGCGGTCGGCTCCACCAGGCGCAGGACGAGGCGGGCGGTCGTGGACTTACCCGAACCCGATTCACCGACGAGGGCCAGGGTTTCGTGGCGGTTGACGGTGAAGCTGACGTCACTGACGGCGCGTAGCGCACGAGCAGGGCCGCCGCCCGTCCGGGGCAGCGGGAACTCCTTGACGAGGTTGTCGACCACGACCAGCGGCCGCTCGGCGGCTACCGGGGGTGACGTCCGAACCCGCGGCACAGTGCGTGCGGTGTACGCCGCGCGCGCGGCGGCGAAGCTCGGGACGCTGCGCAGCAACCGCTGGGTGTAGGGGGCGCGAGGGTTGTCGAGGATCTGCCCGGTAGGCCCGCTCTCCACGATCCGGCCCTGTGACATCACCGCGATGCGCTGCGCGCGGTCGGCGGCGACACCGAGGTCGTGGGTGACGAGCAGGACCGCGGTGCCGAACTCGTCGGTCAGGTGCTGGATGTGGTCGAGGATCAGCCGCTGCACGGTGACGTCCAGGGCGCTGGTCGGCTCGTCGGCAATGATTATCTTGGGTTGCGCCGCGATCGCGACGGCGATCAGCGCCCGCTGCCGCATGCCACCGGACAGCTCGTGCGGGTACTGCCGGGCTCGGACCTCCGGTTCGGGCAGTCCGGCCCGCTCCAGCAGCGCGATCGCCTCCAGCGGGGCTGAACGGCGCGTCGCCAGGCGGTGGATGCGCAGCACCTCGGCCACCTGGGCGCCGATCCGTTTCACCGGGTTGAGCGACACGGTGGGGTCCTGCGGGATGAGTCCGATCCGGGCACCGCGGATGGCGCGAAGTTCCCGCTCCGACAGGGCGGCGAGGTCGTGACCGCCGAACCGGACGCTGCCCGCGTCGATGCGTCCCCCGGCCGGCAGCAGTCCGACGATCGCATGCGCCGTCGTGCTCTTGCCCGAACCGGATTCGCCGACCAGCGCGACGATCTCACCCGGCCTGATGTCGAGATCGACGCCTTGGACGGCGTGTACCGGCCCGGTGCGGGTGCGGTAGGACACCGACAATCCGCGGACTGCGAGCAGGCTCGCGCCGGTGTCGCCGGTGTCGCCGGTGTCGCCGGTTGAGGTGCCGCTGTGACTGTCGATGGGGGTGCCGCCGTGGCCGTCGGTCAAGCCGTGAGCGTCGGTGAGGTGGTTTGTCATCGCTGTTTGGCCCATTCTCCGTCCAGTGCCCGGGCGATGCGGTTGGTCGCCAGCACCGTCGCCGCCACGGTCAGGCCTGGCAGCGTCGACAGCCACCACGCGTTGGCCAGGTAGTTACGGCCGTCGGAGACGAGCGTGCCCCACTCCGGCGCGGGCGGTGCGGCGCCGTAGCCGAGGAAGCTCAGTGAGGACACCGCCAGCACCGCGGTGCCGAAATCGAGCGTCGCCAGCACGATGACCGGCCCCATCGCGTTCGGCAGCACGTGCCGTCCGAGCACGCTGTACCAGCGCGCCCCCGACGAACGCGCGGCCTCGACAAAGACGGCCTGGCGTACCCTGAGCACCTCGGCGCGCATGACCCGGGCGAAACTGGCCACGCTGGCGATCCCCACCGCTACCGCGACCTTCACCGTGCCGTATCCCAGCGCCGTCACCAGCGCCAGCGACAGGAACAGGGCCGGGATGGACAGCAACACGTCGACGAAGCGCATCAGCACGTCCTCGACCCAACGGCCGACGAATCCGGCGACCAGCCCGAGAGTCCCACCGACCGCGAACGCGACCGCGACGGCGATCAGCGTTGCCTTCAGTGACAGCGCCGCCCCGTGCACGACCCGGGAGTAGGTGTCGCGGCCCAGTTCGTCGGTGCCGAGCCAGTGGTGGGCGCCGGGCGGATGGAAGTTGTCGGCCGGAACACCCAGCAGCGGATCGCGCCCGGTGAACAGCGTCGGCCAGAACGCGGCCAGGACCACCAGCACCACCACAATGAGCGACAACAGCAGCCCGGGGCGGCGCAGAAAGAAGCGCAACAGCCGCCGTACGTCCATCCCTGGCCGTGGGCCCGGCGCCGGCGGCGTCGTCTCGACCTGCGGCTCGAGCCCGGCCTGTGGGGCCGGCTCGGTGACCAGTGACCGGCTCACGCGGGGCTCCTTCGCACGGTGGCGGCTACCACGATCCGCGGGTCCAGCAGCGGGTAGAGCAGGTCGACGATCAGGTTGACCAGCACGAAGACCAGCGCGCCGAAGACGACGACCCCCTGCACGACCGGGATGTCCTGCACGGTGACCGCGCCGGCGGTGACCCGGCCGAGGCCGTTGCGGGCGAAGACGGTCTCGATCACGACGGCGTTGGCCATCAGCTGCCCGACCAGCAGACCGATGACCGTCAGCGCCGGCAGGGAGGCGTTACGCAGTGCGTGGCTGAGGTGGATGCGGACCCGCCCGGCGCCCTTGGCCCGGGCCGTCTGCACGTACGGCTCGTCCAGCGCGGTGAACAGGCTCTTGGCCAGCACCTGCGCGACCAGCGCGCCGGTGGGTATCGCCAGGGTGACCGCCGGCAGGATCAGGCCGTGCAGCCCGTCGTTGCCGAAGGCCGGAAACATCCGCACCCGGAAGGAGAGCAGCTGGACCAGCATCAACCCGACCCAGAACGTCGGTATCGACACCCCCAGCGACGGCAGCGACAGCAGCAGCTGCCGCAGCCAGCGCTGCGAGGTGTAGGTCGCGACCAGTGCCAGCCCGCCGCCGAAGAGCGCCGCGAGCAGCAGCGCCGCGCCGGTGAGCTGCAACGTCTGCGGCAGGGCGTCGCCGATCACGGTGTCCACCGGCCGGCCGGTGGACACCGAGTCA
>NZ_CAAAFR010000015.1:53541-60554 GCF_900634745.1 Protofrankia symbiont of Coriaria ruscifolia | reverse complement strand
CGGTGTCCACCGGCCGGCCGGTGGACACCGAGTCACCGAAGTCGCCATGCAGCGCCTTGCTCAGGTAGTCGACATACTGCACCAGCACCGGCTTGTCGAACCCGTACTGCTTCTTCAGCTCCGCAAGCCGCGCCGGGTCGATGGAGGAGGAATCCATTCCGGCGCCGGCCATCGCCGAGACCGGGTCGCCGGGCAGGTAGTCCAGCACCAGGAACGACAGCGTGTAGGCCGCCCACAGCACGCCGGCTGCCTGCGCGAGACGCCGAATCACGTAACGCCGCATCCGCTGCTCTCCTCCCGCCTGACAATCTTGTCCCAGTCCTCGTGCATGCCTGCGTGCACGCTCTTGTCGTGCATGCTCTCGTGCACGAGGGTCCGAGAAAACGCGTCCAGCTCTTCAGGTCGTCCTAGCTCTTCCAGGTGTCGTGCAGCTGGATCCGGCTGGACGCCTCGAAGTCCAGGTTGTGGACGTTCTTCGACACGCCCAGCTCGGTCTGCAGCTCCACGACCGGGACGACGTAGGCGTTCTGCACGATCAGCTGCTGGGCCTGGGCCACCAGGCTCTGCCGCTTGGCCGGGTCCGGTTCGGCCGCCTGGTCGGCGAGCACGGTGTCGAGCTGGGTCGGCGGCAGCCTGTATGCGTTCGCCAGCTGCGTGGAGTACTGGCTGCGCAGAATGTCGGGATCGGCACGGGTCAGGTTGCCCCACAGCGCGTCGAAGTCACCCGACCTCTGGATCTGGACCACCTGGGCGATCTGCTGCTCCTTCAACACGATATCGATGCCGACCGCCTTCAGCTGCTGCTGGATCAGCTCCAGCGTCGACTTGTTGGTAGCCGCGTTGGTGAACCAGTCCACCGTCAGGCGCAGCGGGGTGCCGTCCTTCTGCCGGATCCTGTCACCGCCGGGCGTCCAGCCGGCGGAGTCCAGCAACGATCTGGCCCTGGCGGCGTCGAAGAGCACGCCCGAGCTCAGATCCTGGTAGCTCGGGGTCGTGTGCGCCAGGATGCTCGTCGCCGGCTGGGTGCCGGTCGGGAACACCGTGTCGACGACCTGCCGCCGGTCGATAGCGAACAGGATGGCCTGCCGCACCTTCTCGTCCTGCAGGATCGGTCTGGAGTTGTTCAACCCTAGGCTGAACACCACCCCGGGGTTGGCCCGTGCCTGCAGGTTGACCCCGCCGCCCTTGAGCGCCGACTCGTCGGAGCGGCTCACGCTGCCGATCGCGTCGACCTGGCCGGAGGCCAGGCTGGCGGTGCGCACACCTGCCTCGGGGACCACCTTGAACACGAGCGTGTCCAGGTAGGCCTCACCCTTCTTCGCCCACAGGGACGAACCCCAGTTGTAGTCCTTGCGCTTCACCAACGTGATCGACTGGTTTGGCACGTACTTGGACAGCGCGAACGAACCGGACCCGACCACACCGTCGCGGCAGCGCTGCTGCGGGGTCTTGGCGACGCTGGCCCCCGACACCAGTCCCAGGGAGAACGTCGAGGTGGCCTGCAGGAACTGGGCGTTCGCCTGTTTGAACGCGACCGCGGCGGTGAGGTCGTCGACCACCGTGGTGCCCTCGTAACCGCTGAGGTAGCCCTGCCCCAGGACGGCCAACGTGCCCAACTTCGGTATCGCGTCGAAGTTGTCCTTGACCGACCGCGCATTCACCGGCGTCCCGTCGCTGAACGTCGCGCCGGGCCGCAGGTGGAAGGTGAACGTCTTCGCGTCCGGGCTGATCTCCCAGCGTTCCGCCAGCCACGGCACGATCTCGCCCGTCTGGGGGTTCTGGTCGGTCAACGAGTCGACGATCTGCCGCAGCGAGTAGACCGTGTCGTTGCTGCCTCCCTGCTGCGGGTCCACGCATCCCGCGTCCGAGCCCACCGCGAAGGTCAGCGTGCCCCCCGCCCGGCCCGCACCGGCGCTCGCGCCGCTCGCGGGCTCGTCGTCATCGGAGCCACAGGCGCTCAACAACGTCGAGGCCGCGGCGAGCGCGGCAACAGCCACCGCCCACCGAGTGGGTCCGGGCCGAAATGATCAATTCACAACAGTTCTCTCCTGCGAGGGATCCGAAGAAGCCACCGGTGGGACCGCGTGCCCGCGCACTCCAATCCCGGACGGACCGGGACGGACAACGCAACGAACACGATGACGCCGAGTGACAGACACGATGACGCCGACCTGCACGGCGCCAGGACTGCTGAGGTCAGAGGGCACATGATGTTGAGAGGCGCACCGCGCCCTGGCAACAGGGGCCAGTCGCGTGAGGACCGCCGCGCCCAACGGCGAGCGGGTCCGGTATCAGCTCAGGGGCCGGTAGCTACAACACAGACAGCTGGTTACTCGCTGCAGGTCGATGTGCCGTCGTGAGAAGGTCGCCGGGGTACGGCACGGCGAAACAGCGCAGGCACGGCCATGCGACTGCTGCACGCTGGCTTCCTCCTACAACCAAGACACACGCCTGCGCGACTGGTTCGTCGCACCGGGCTCTCATCCGGAGCGCCCGACCGCGGACGAGAGTTGCCGGCCAGCAAGCCAGAGCTTGACGCTGACGCTCGGCGCCTGAAGCTACCCGTCCGCGGATTATCCGTCAATATCGATTGACAAAGTAGAGAAACAGCCGGGCGCCTCCAGCTGCCGAGGATGAAGTCCCCCGCGCTCGAAGGACGAGAAGACCGTGATCGGGACTGCGCACATCTGCCGCCCCCTGCCCTCCCCCACTGCCTCCTCCAGCAACCCGGGGACTTGGGCCTCCGGCGACGGAAGAAGCATGATCCCGTCACCTTTGGCCCTTTGGCCGGGACCACAGCGCCGTCAGACCACGACAAGGCCGAGCGCGGGGTCCAACTTGTGTAGATCGTGCGGATCAGAGGTGACAACCGTGGCCCGAAGCTTCTCTACCAGTAACACATCAATATCGCCAGCTTCCAGCACCGATCGCGCCCAGCCACGCGCGGCATCGTCCAACCCGGCAGCCTCTTCGATCATCTGGTCCAGGATCTCCTGAGCCTGCGCCCAGTCCGGCTCGGCAGCAGCCAGACCGGCGAAGTAGGCCGACACCGACTCCACCTGGCCGGCGTCGGCAGCCCGCTGCGCCTTCGCCGCGATCTCTTCCGGGACACTGATAGTGATCCTCCTGAAGCTCATAAACCAAGCTTAGTAGTCGTAAATAAATTAGTTGTTTTCTTGAGGCGCGTTTGCCCCGATCAGAGGCCTGCAGTTGCATTACTTATTTCATTACGACTCCTTAAGTCCGAAGCAGCTGCGTGCACTGGTGTTTCTACGCAGGTCGCTGACCTGCGTAGGTGCGCGAGCTATCGGCACCGAGACGGATCTCCACGGGGGAACGATCACGATAGGCGGCCCCGAACCGGTGACCCAAACGCCAGGCGGGGCCTCAACCGCGACCCCAGGAGGTCCCGACCGTGTCCCACATCATTTCCCCAGCAGCGTCTGGACCAGAAACGCGATTCCCGACACGAAGCGGTGCTCCGCTCACGCCGATGGCCCGACCTTCGAGGCCACCAGTGACGACTACCGAGCGGCGGATCAGACCGACTTCGAGCGGGAGCGTGATCTCGCCCTGGTCGCGTTCTACGCAGCCTGACTCCAAGCCAATCTGGACCCGTCACGATCGGTTTCAAACGCGCCTACGTATCACAGGCCGAGTCGGGCCGGGACGTACCGTCCGAGAACCTCGTCGACGCGCTGGACGTGGCACTGGACGCCGGCGGGGAACTGCGTACGCTGCGCGGACAGGCATGGCAGGAACGACGGACACGACGCCACAACCCACCCGACCCGCGAGAGCAACGAGGGGAGGATGCCACGGACCGGCGGCAGGTACTCCAGACCTCGGCCCTGGCTGCGGCATCGGCGCTCGCAGCCGACACCTACCAGCGGATCTCGACGGCTGGCCCGGACGCACTGACGCTCGTCGAACTGGAAACCGACGTCGATGAGATCGCCGTGGTGTACACGCCGGTTCCCCACGTCGACCTGCTGCCCCGGGTCGTGGACCGCTGGCGTCAGGTCGAGGCGATCCTTGACGGCCGGACAGCGGGCAAGACGCGGCAGCGGGTGACCCTGCTCGGCGGCCAGTTCGTGTTCTTCCTCGGTCGGTTGGCGTTCAACACCGGGGACATGCGTTCGGCCCGTCGGTTCGCGATGCTGTCGGAGCACTATGCCGACGAGGCGGGGGAACCGGTGCTTGCCGCTTCGGTGGCCGCGCTGCACTCGTCGATCGCGTACTACACGGGCCGCTACACGGCCGCGCTGGATCATCTGCGTGCCGCAGACCGCTGGGACCATCCCTACGTCCGCGCCCGGATGTCCGCCTACGAGGCCAGGACCCATGTCGCGCTCGGGGACGCCGCCGCGGCCAGTGCCGCGCTGGACCGCATGGAGACGACGGCCGGCGACTTTCGCCCGGCGCCCGGAGAAACACCGGTCGGGGAAGCGGCGGTGGCCATGTTCCGCGCGGGGATCGCGGCCCGGCTCGGCGACGCCGCGGCCGTCGACCAGTGGACGCCGGTAGCGGTCACGGCCTACCGGACCCGGGGTGGCAACTTCTCCGCGGAGGAGGAGCAGCACGCCGTCCTGAACCTTGCCATGGCCCATCTGCTCAGACCGTCACCGGAGCCGGACGCCGCGGCGACCATCGGCATGCAGGTACTCGCAGCGCTCGCGGCGAGCCACACCCACACGGTCGCCGAACGAGTCCGCCAGCTGGACGCCATGTTCGTACCCGCCCGCCGGGCGATACCCGTCGTACGGGACTTCACCGACCAGCTTCGGCAGACCCGACCCGCGCTGACCGCCGGTACCACGTCATGAGCGGTGAGCCGGCGGCAACCTTCACCATCCCCACGATCACCACCGAGCGTCTGACGCTGCGCGCCATCATCCCGGAAGACCTCGATGCCTACGCGACCATGTGGACCGATCCGGAATTCATGCGGCACCTCGGCGGGCCTGCGGACCGGTCCGCGGCCTGGCGGAACATGGCAACGACGCTCGGACACTGGGCGTTGTGGGGCTAGGGGCTGTGGTCCGTGGTCGAGACGGCCACGGGTGAGCTGGTCGGCCGGGCCGGGTTGTGGAACGAGCCGGGATGGCCTGGAGTCGAGGCGGCCTGGTTCATCGCCCGGCCCTTCTGGGGTCGCGGATTCGCGCCGGAAACCGCGCACTCCTCCCTCCGGTTCGCCTTCGAGCGCCTGGCCGTCGACCAGGTCGTCTCCGTCATCGACGCGGACAACACCCAGTCGATCCGGGTGGCCGAGAAGATCGGCGAAACCTTCCACCACACCGAGTTCCTGCACGGCAAAGATCAAGACGTGTACGTCATCACCCGGGCCGAATGGGCGGCGCGCACCGGTGGGTGAGACGTCAGGACGTTCCCCAGAACGGGCGGAACGGTCCTGGTGACGGCGGGTCGGCGGGCACTGGCCACACCCGTCATTCGCCATCCAGATCCTGACCGCCTCGAAGAACGCGATGTCGACGCGCAGGTCGTCGATCTGACCGCTGACGGCGCACAGCGCGAACGCCCGCTCCAGCCGGGACGCGGCGTCCCGGAACCGCGCGGCCAGCGGGAGCTGGCGTCCGTCCTCGGCCGTGTTCGCCGGCAGGGTCGGGTCACGCAGATGGTTGACCGTCCCGAGCACGGGGTCCTTGTAGGCGGTCTTCGTTCCGCTCGTCAGCACCGTCCGCCAGTCGTAGCCGGCGAGAATCCCGAGGATGACGTCGTGCAGGTCACGGACCTTCCCCAGCACCTCGTCGATGTCCCGGCCGAGCGGCTGCTGCGCCTGGTCGGCGGCGGTGTACTCGGCGAGCGCCTCGCGCAGCCGGTCGGCGACCGGCGCGTAGCCGACGAGCAGCCCGTCGAGCTTGTTCAGGTAGGTGCGGTTGACCCGGGCGATCGCCTGCATCAGCGCGGCGCCGCGCATCGGCTTGTCCAGGTACATGGTGTGCAGCGGCGGCGCGTCGAACCCGGTGAGCAACATCGACTGGACGATGACCAGTTCGAGCGGGTCGCTCGGATTCTTCGCGCGGCGCTGGATGACCTTGTTCTGCGACGGCCGGCGGACGTGTTTGAAGACCTCACCCTCATCGCCGCTGTCGCCGGCGTAAACGACCTTGATCTTTCCGGCTTCGAGGGCGTCGTCGTGCCAGCCGGGGCGCAGCGCGGTGATCTCCTTGTAGAGGTTGGTGCAGATCTCCCGGGCGGCACAGACGATCATCCCTTTGCCTGGACCGTCGATGAACTGCCGCATCGCCGTCCTCGACCGCCCGGGTGAGGTCGTAGATGTCGATGTAGGGGCCGAACATCTTCCGGGTGTTGCGGTCCGCCTCGGACAGCGGCGTCCCGGTGAACGCGATCAGGGTCGCCTTCGGCAGCGCCTCCCGCAGCCGTCTCGTCCTCGACGTGACGGTCGACGGAGTCGGCGGCGCGGCGCTCGGGGTGATGAGCCAGGGTGAGCTGCACGCGCTCGGTCTTGCGCTGTTCCTGCCTCGCGCCACCGTGCACGAAAGCCCGTTCCGGTTCGTCGTCATCGACGACCCGGTCCAAACGAGTCCTGGCACCGCCGGTCTGTGGCCACATGCCTGCGTGTGGCTGATGCGGCTGGCCCTGGAGGCGGCTCTGCGCGACCTGTGGATCCGCGAACACCCAGCAGTCACGTCAACGACCATACGAGCGCAGCTGCTGAGCCTCCATCACATCCTCGACGTCCAGACTGTGGCCCGAGCCGAACATCTCTGGGCCTGCCTGTCCCGCGCCGGTCATCATCACCCGTACGAGCTCTCCCTCACCGCAGCAGAGCTACGCCGCTGGCACGAGGACGTCCACGCCGTCGTGTGCGTCTTCGCCCGGATCCCGGACGCCGGCGGTACCCCGCCGTCCACCGGGCACTCATGACCGTCGTCCCGGACACCCGGGCAGCCGGCTGAACAGACGAAGGTCACGGGACACCCTCCGCACGCACGTGCGGAGGACGGGGCTAGCCGATCCAGGTGACCCGA
>NZ_CAAAFR010000015.1:0-53306 GCF_900634745.1 Protofrankia symbiont of Coriaria ruscifolia | reverse complement strand
CCGGGTTGGCCGTGAGCACTGCCTGCCCCCACCACTTGTCGACTACTGCGGCGATCGGGTCGAGGTCGAGGGTGTCATCGGCCTCTGCCAGCGCGATCCGCAGTTCCGCCACGAACACGTCGCGGTCGTCCGGACGGAGCGCGTCACGGATCGCGGGTCCGTTCTTCTCGATGCGGTTGCGGACTCCATAGATCGGGATGGTGTCGGCCATGCGATCCATTGTCCCTACAGCCCACATCCTCGACAACGACGACAGCGCGTGGCGTGGCTGTCGGCTCGGCGCCCGCAGCTCGTGGGGAGACGAGCCACGGTGGTGGTGACGCATGCGCGCGTAGAAGCTGGACCTAGTTGCGGCTCTGTGGTAATCGCGCGCACGTGGCGGTCAACACGGGGGACCGTCCGAACCCTCCGGAGAATGTCGTCCCGGAGAATCATTTCTCGGGTGGTGCAGCCCATCCTTTGGCGTCGGGGTTCCATATAGGCGTTCAGGTAGACCTGCGTCGTTTCAATGGACTCGCGGCCGGGCCGGAGCGCGATGCTGGTGATGTCGACGCCAGCATGGAAACCGGTTGCGAACGGGTGCCGCAGACGACGCGGGTCGACGTAGACCTGGCCGTCACCGAATCGAGTACGAACCTCGTGCGCCCAGCGGGTTGCCGAGGCGGACTTTCCGGCCCCGGGCATGCCCGTCACGACCACCGCCCGCGGCATACCCGCCACGGCGACCGTTCGGAATCCACGGCGGCTGTCCGGTATGGAACGTCCGGCAGCTGCCTATAGTGGGCGAGGCGGGTCGCCGGTTACGGCGAGAACTCGCCAGATCATGGTCCGGGTGGGGGTCCAACCATGCAGCCACTGAGGTCGGACGATCCCGCTCAGGTCGGCCCGTACAAGCTGGTGGGGCGGTTGGGCGCCGGCGGAATGGGCCGCGTCTACCTGGGACGCTCACCGGCCGGGCGCGCCATAGCGGTGAAGGTCGTCCGGCCCGAGCTCGCCGACGACCCGGAGTTCCGGGACCGGTTCGCCCGAGAGGTGCAGGCCGCTCAGGCCGTCAGCGGCGCGTACACGGCCGCGGTCATCGACGCCGACCCGACAGCCGACCGCCCTGGCTTGCCACCGCCTACGTCCCCGGACTGTCCCTCGCCGAGACTCTCCGCCGGACAGGCCCGCTCCCCCAGGCGTCGGTGAAAACGCTCGCCGCCGGGCTCGCCGAAGCACTCGCCGCCGTACACAGGGCCGGGCTCGTCCACCGCGATCTCAAACCGTCGAACGTGCTGCTGGCCACCGACGGCCCGAAGATCATCGACTTCGGGATCTCCCGCGCGGCCGACGCCACCGGGCTCACCCAGACCGGCGGCGTTCTGGGCTCACCCGGTTTCATGGCACCCGAGCAGATAACTGGCGGTGAGATCGGCCCGCCATGCGACGTGTTCGCCCTCGGCGCGCTCATCGCCTTCGCCGCGACCGGTAGAGAACCGTTCGGCACCGGCCCCACCCCGGCGCTGGTCTACCGGCTGGTCCACAGCGAGCCGACGCTTGACGGCATCGACGGCGACCTGCGCGAACTCGTCACCGCCTGCCTGGCGAAGGACCCCGCCGCCCGGCCAGGGCTGGCGGACGTTCTGGCGCGGCTCACCGACCAGGATGAGGAAACGACCGTCCTGCGGCCCGGCCCGGGCTGGCTGCCACCGCCGGTGGTCGACGTTCTGCTTACCCACGCGGCGGCCACCGCCGCGGCCCACCCGTCCGACGCCGGCCAGCCGCCTCCAGTTGTGCCCACGCCTTCAGCCCCAGCCGCGTCTGCGTCCGGGGACGACCGAGGTCGCGGGAGTGATGAGGCTGCCGCGCCCGCGCCCGCAGCCGCATCCGCGCCCGGAACGAGCGAGGACGGGCCCCACGCACACCTTGGCCCCGGTGACGTCGGGCCATCGGCCGAGGCAGCCACTGCCCAAGCCGAGGCAGCCACCGCCCGACCCGTAACGCGTGGACCCGCCGCGGCAGCCGCGACGTCGCAGACCCGGCGCCGTCGCAGGACCCCGCTGGCGATTGGGGCCTGCGCGCTCGTCGCAGCCCTTGTCGCAATCAGCATCGGCCTGGCCATAGCCACGAGCGGACCAGGTCGGCAGCTCGCAGCAGCCGGCGACGCACAGCCGGGACCCACGACGTCCGTCGCGCACCCCGCCGCGACTGCCGGCTCGCCGCTGCCGGATCCGTCAGCGAATATATCCGCGGGTGCGTCCCCGGATATGTCCCCGACGGCAGCGACCGCACCGGGGGCCCTGGCAGGCGGCGAACAGCCGGCCACCGCAGACGGCAGAGCAGCAGGCCAACCCGCACCGGCAACAACGCCCAGGGCGGGCACCGACCGTGGCTCCCCGGGCGGCAACATGCCGCCACCACCGCCGGTGGCCAGCCAACCGCTACCGGCCGCCCACTCGTTCAGCTTCGCCGGGAACCTCAGCCGGTACTCGTGTGCGGACGAGGGACGCCTGGCCTCCGCCCGCACCACGGACGGCGTCCAGGTCACTTTCGACGACCAGAGCCCCGAAACCGTACAGATCTACTGGCTGGACTTCGACGGCTCCCGAGTGGCCTACGCCCCGTCCCTTGCGACGGGAAACGCCTACTCGAGCAACACCTACGTCAATCACCTGTGGCTCGTCGCCAACTCGAACGGCCGCTGCCTGGGTATCTTCACGGCCGGCAACACGGGCGGAAGAATCACCGTGTATTAGCTCACCGAACAACCACGGAGCACGCGAAACACATCGGGCAAGAGCGTGCGCAGCACGATGCTGTGACGCAGTACCCAAACCGGCAACATGATTCGCAGCGTCTTTTCCGCCACGGCGGCATATCGTCCACATTTAGGGACCCCGCAGGCCCAATATCTGGCGCCCACAAGGTGTTTCGGTAGAGGTCATTCGTCCGTGCCAGCGGACTCATCGTCCAGGTGCTGACTCAGCCGCCTGACTGCCTGTTCCAGGTCGGGCAGATCGCGGTCGACGGTGGCCTGGAGGATCGCATGAGAGGTGTCGAAGTAGCGGTGGGCCAGGTGGTCGCGCATCCGTGCGATCTGCTTCCAGTAGGTCACAGCGCCACCTGTTCGCGCTCAACCCGCGCGCGGACCTCGGGCTTGAGGTCCCATGCCGGGACCAGGTCGACCCGGACACCGAGGATGGTCTCCAACCCGTCCTGCACGCGACCGAGTCCGAGCAGTCCCAGGTCGGCAGGCAGGTCGGCAAGCAGGTCCACATCACTGTCGGGGCGGTCCTGGCCGCGGGCCACGCTGCCGAACACCCGCAAGTTCGACACCCCATGCGCTGCAGCCGCCGCAATCAATTCCCTCCGGTGGCGACGGACCGCACGCCCGACCGGCCCGGACAACATCTGTAGCCGGCACGGCAGCGGACGAACTCCCACGGTGAGCTCGAACCCGGTCGCCTCAATCAGCGCGGCCAACGTCGACACAGCCGGCTGCCGGCGCCCGGACTCATAGGCACTGATCACGCTCTGCGGCACTCCCGCGCGGGCGGCCAGCTCGACCTGAGTCAACCCCGCCCGGCGACGCGCGTCCCGAAGCACCGTCGCCGCCACATCACCGCCAGGGAGCACGTCCTCGACGATATCGCGCATCGTCGATATTGAACAAGCATCCGAAACGCTGTTGGTGCCTAAAACTTGGTCTGGGATTGTGACTTGGGACTTCTCGCGGGTGCGGGATCCCGGTCCATGTCTGACAGGGTCGGCGACACAGCCAGGGCCGGATGCGGACGATGCTGTGGCCGGATCCAGACGAGTGAGCAACCTGTTGGAGATCGTCGTCCTGCTCCTGGACGACGGCACAGATTTGATCATCCATGCGATGCGGATACGGTCGAAGTACCGAGATCTCCTATCTTGATCATCAAGAGGCGTGTCATGGCAGGACAGCAGTGAAGACGTCTACATCGAACAGCGTGCTGGCGATCGACGAGCCGGTGGATCGACTGAGGCCGGTCGAGGTCGGACATCCACGGCTGTGACCTGCCTTCCAGCCGCCGGAAGAAAATCCCGCGCACCCTACCTTCCTGACATCCGACCGGTCACAGACGGCTGGCATGCTTCATTCGACCAAAAAGCCGATGGGGTCCGGCTGAGCAGGGCGTGGCGTGGCGTGGCGGATCAGCTACTCGTCGGGCGATTCGTCCGGTTTGCGGATCGTGACATCGCCGGGACGAGGCTCCCGACCGAGGACAAGGCGGTGATGCTTTCGGCCATGCTCGACACAGGTCGGGAGGCGTAGATGTCCGTCGACAAAGGACCGGTCACCGGGCAGCGGGCTGTCTGCCGGTACAGAACCGAACGCTGCCTCCCCGCACCTGCTCACGCCGCACTCGCCTTCATCAGTCATCGATACCCGATCCTTCTGCGACTGAAGTCCCTCAGACCAGGCGATGGCGCACTCCACGGAGTCTGCCATCGCCTGATGGTAGCTATCCCGCCCAGGTGAGTCCGAGCTTTTCCCATGCGTGGAACGGGGACGTCCCCTGAAGATCAACCAGGAATGAGGCTGCCAGCGGTCAGCGGCGTAGTTTTCGGCAGCGCTATGTGGCGCTGTAGTGTGTCGTAGACGGCAGTATACGGGGGATCCTGGCGTTCTCACCTCCAGACAGCGATATATGTCTCGATCATGTTTGCGCGATCTGCCACCTCCCCTCGCGGGATATCCACCAGTTCATAGCCCAGCGCGAGATAAACCTCCTCGTGCAGACGTTCGAACTTCAGAGCGTCCACAAATGTGATCTTCCGGGCGGCGGTAGGCTCAATGAATCCGATGTTGCGGACAAAGAACACCCGGCGGTCATAGACGCGCTCACGCGTGATCCTGTCGATTTCTTCGGTGAGCACCGCCGATGGCGGGTAGCCGAGATACAGGCTCAGCGCGAGGGTACAGACGGGAGAGCGGTCGAAGACCTGTAGCCCAAGTCGGGACGAACCGATCCGACTTGCCACTGTCGCTGCAGGCCGACGACCTTATCGATGAAGGTCGACCGCACCCACGGCTCAGTATCACCCTGCGCCTGCTCTGCCGCGATGACAGCTGTTGCCGCTTCATCGACCACTTCGTGGCCGCGATCCCATAAGGTTCGCAAAATTGTGGTCTTCCCAGCGCCGGGAGCCCCCGTCAGAATGTACCGCTTCATCAATGAAGTCGTACTACGGTTTGACGGGTTCGGATTGGTTCGATCACCTTGGGATACGCCAGGCGATTCACCGGGGGACCGGCAACAACCGGAAGAAGGCTCGGACCTCGTCCACGAAGATGGCTGGCTGCTCGAACGCCGCGAAGTGGCCGCCGCGGTCCGGCTCGTTCCAGTAACGGAGGTCCCGGAAACGGGTCTCGACCAGGCGGCGGGACAGCCGGAACAGCTCCCGCGGGAAGATCGAACATCCGGTCGGGACGGTCACCAGCCCCTCGGGACGGTTCCGGAAGCTCTCCCAGTACAACCGTGCCGAGGACGCGCCGGCGGCCGGTAGCCAGTACATCATCACGTTGTCGAGCAGTTGGTCCCGGGTGAGGACCTTCTCCGGATGCCCGTCACAGTCCGTCCAGCCGTGGAACTTCTCCACGATCCAGCCGGCGAGCGCGGCCGGTGAGTCCACCAGGCCGTACCCCACGGTCTGCGGCCGGGTGGACTGCTGGGTCGAGTAGCCCGCCTCTTCCTTCCGGTAACGCCTGCCCGCATCAAGCGACACCCGGTCCCACTCGTCCAACTCCCCCAGCTCGGCCATGGCCACGCGGATGTTCACCGACGGCAGTGTCAGGTGCAGGCCGAGCACGGCGCCCGGATGGCGGACGGCGAGCGCGGTCGACACCATCGCTCCCCAGTCACCACCTTGCAGCGCGTACCGGTCGTAGCCCAGCACGATCATCAGTTCCGCCCACGCATCAGCGATCCGCGGCACCCCCCAGCCGGTGCCGGTCGGCTTGTCGCTGAATCCGTATCCCGGCAGGGACGGCAGGACGAGGTGGAACGCGTCGGCGGCCGAACCGCCGTGCGCGACCGGGTCGGTCAACGGCCCGATGACGTCCAGAAACTCCACGATCGACCCGGGCCAGCCGTGCGTCATCAACAGCGGCACCGCGCCGACGTGCGGCGACGTCACGTGCAGCACGTGGATATCCAGCCCGTCGATACTGACCTTCACCTGGTCCAGCGCGTTCAACCTGCGCTCGGTAGCCCGCCAGTCGTACTCTTCCGCCCAGTAGGAGACAGCTCGCGCAGGTACCCCAACGGGATGCCCTGGGACCAGTCGGGCACGGTCTCGCGGTCGGGCCAGCGGGTCCGGCGGAGCCGGTCACGCAGGTCGTCCAGGTCGGCGTCTGGGATCTCGATGCGGTACGGGGTCACCTCGGCCATGAGGTTCTCATCCCTTCGTCGGCCCGTCTGCTCGTCACGCGGAATGTGGTTCACGATGCTGGACACGGTGTCGGGAAGGAGTCGGCGACCGGTCTCGACAATACGCGTATTCGGTATCCCGACGCCGGACGACGACGGCTGGATGAACGACGTGCAGGTTCCCGGTCGCCCGCCACAGACAGGAACGTCGATCATGATGTGTGACGATCGATTGACGCGGAAACCTCCGCCCAGCCTTACTTGATCTTTGTCCGGCGAAAGTGGTCCTTTCTCACCGAGGTGCCCCCGGCCCGATCGTTCAAGCCGGGGTACGAGTGGGAAGATGGACCGTATGCGCATGATATTGAACCTGATATGGCTGGTGCTGTGCGGGTTCTGGATGGCGCTGGGCTACGCCCTCGCCGCACTGATCTGCTTCATCCTGATCATTACCATTCCGTTCGGGGTCGCCTCGCTACGCATCGCCAACTTCGCATTGTGGCCATTTGGCCGCCGGGTGATCGATCGCCACGACGCGGGCGCGCCATCACTGATCGGAAACGTGCTGTGGATCGTGTTCGCCGGCTGGTGGCTGGCGCTCGGTCACCTAACGACCGGCCTGCTGCTGTGCCTCACGATCATCGGCATCCCACTGGGGCTCGCGAACTTCAAGCTGATCCCGGTCTCGCTGCTGCCGCTGGGCCGGGAGATCGTCCGGATCGACGACCCCTACAACGCCGACCGCCTCGCCTTCCGCTGAGCGTCCGGGACGGACCTGGGTCTCCGGGTAGATCAGCGCGGCAGTGGTGTACCGCGGCCACGAGGGCAGAGATGTCACCAGCGATGATCATACGGCGTTGCCGGCCGAGTTCTTCTTCCGCTTGACCGCTTCGTCGACCGCTTCGCGGACGTCGTCCTCGGTCACCGGACTGCGATCACCGGGCTGCCGAAATCGATATCTGGCCGGACACATCCTCAATGCCTGGCCATTCACCATCATTAAGATATAAAGAAGATTGTCAGATTCAGCCCAACGATCCCGGACGGGTGCCGCTGCTGGTACGCGCAGGGGGAAAGCGTGAAGAGCCCTCGTCGCTCGGTCAGCCCGGTGGGAATCGGTGTCGACCCACCGGTCCGGAATGATCTAGAACACGGTATACCGGTCATCGACGGCAAGCCGAGGGCACGGGTCTCCTGCCGGCAAACCAGAGTGGCAACCCACAGTAGGGAGACCATGTGAGGGCACGTGGGCCGACCAGCGGAACCCGGCTCACGCTACGCTCGGTCGCACAGAGGCTGCTGGCGGACATCTCCCCCCTGCGGGCCTATCCGACCTACCGCCGCATGTGGGCCGGTGAAACGGTCTCCGCGCTCGGCTCCCAGATCACCGCCACCGCGGTTCCCCTGCAGGTCTACGACATCACCCACTCGTCCTTCCAGGTCGGGCTCGCCAGCCTGGTGGCGCTGGTCCCACTGGTCGCCTGCGGGCTGCTCGGCGGCGCGATCGCTGACGCCGTCGACCGGCGGCGCCTCGCCCTGGTCACCTCCAGTGGACTGGCCGCGGTGTCGGCCGGGCTCCTGCTGTTCGCGCTTGTCGCCGGCGGCGCCGGCCCCGTCTGGCCGCTGTTCTGCCTGATCGCGGTGCAGTCCGCGCTGGTTTCCGTCGACGGGCCGGCACGGCGGGCGATGACTCCGAATCTGGTGCCGCTGCGGGAGCTGCCGGCCGCCACGGCCCTGCAGCAGATCGGCTGGAACACCGCGCTGACCGCTGGACCACTCATCGCCGGGATGAGCGTGACCGCCGGCGGCTACACCCTGGCCTACACGCTGGATCTGGCGACCTTCGTCGCGGCGCTGTACAGCTTGGCCCGCCTCCCGCCGATGCCACCGCAAGGTGGCGGGCGGCGCGCCGGGAGGGCCAGCATCGGGGAGGGGCTTGCGTTCCTGGGCGGGCAACCGGTCGTGCTCATGACGTTCGTTGTGGACATCATCGCCATGATTTTCGGGATGCCACGGGCGCTGTTCCCGGAACTGGCCCGGACCCAGTTCGACGGCGGGACCACCACGGCCAGCATGCTGTACTCGGCGGTCGCGGCAGGGGCGCTGCTCGGTGCCGGTCTGTCCGGCCCGCTCGGCCGGATCAACCGTCAGGGCCTGGCGGTGGTAGTGGCGATCGTCGTCTGGGGCGGCGCGATAGCGGGATTCGGGCTCACCCACACCCTCGCCGTCGGCGTGCTGCTCCTGGCCCTGGCCGGCGCGGCGGACATGGTCAGCGCGGTCTTCCGCACCTCCATCCTGAACGTTGCCACCCCGGACGCGATGCGCGGCCGGCTGCAGGGGGTGTTCCTGGTCGTCGTCGCCGGCGGCCCCCGGCTGGGTGACCTGGAAGCGGGTAGCGCCGCCGCCCTGGTCTCGCCGGCCTTCTCCGTCGTCAGCGGCGGCCTGACCTGCATCGGCGGGCTCCTGCTCGCCACGGCTGCCGTCCCGGCCCTGCGGAGATACGACGCACGGGAGGCGATCGCCAAGGCGGAAGCGACCACCTCCGCGCACGTCCACGAGCAGGCGTCCCCGGACGCCGCCGCCTCCACCCGGCCGAGCAGGCTCGAAATATCTCAACAGTAGGACGTAGGACCAGTCAGCCTGCCATGTCCTACCTCCGCTCAACGCGACTGTTCCTCTGTTCGCAGATCCCGGTACGAACAGATCCCGACCCGCGCGGGTGTCGTCGACGAACCACCGGTCTCCCGGTACGACCATGCGTAACGCAGATATCAACGTACCGCCAGGACGATCACGTCGGGAGGCAAACGGTCAGGAGAACAGCATCCGGATGTCGTCGGCGTCCAGAGTCGTGTTGAAAACACCACCCTCGTCCATGACGCTGGAGAACAGCTCGGCCTTCCGCTCCTTTAACATCATCACCTTCTCCTCGATGGTGCCCCTGGCGACAAGACGGTAGACCATGACATTCCGCGTCTGCCCGATGCGATGGGTACGGTCGACCGCCTGCGCCTCCGTCGCCGGATTCCACCACGGGTCGAGGAGAAAACAATAGTCCGCCTCGGTGAGGTTCAACCCGAATCCGCCAGCCTTGAGGCTGATGAGGAAGACCGGGGCCGACCCCTCCTTGAACTGCTCCACCACCTTGGCCCTGTTCCGCGTCCTGCCGTCAAGGTAGCAGTACTCCACGCCCGCCGCGGACAGCCGCTCACGCACCTTGCCGAGAAATCCGGTGAACTGGCTGAAGACCAACGCCCGATGCCCGCCGTCAACCACGTCGACAAGCTGCTCGAGCAACGCGTCTATCTTGGCGCACGGAAGATCACCTTTTGCGTCGTCGACAAGCCCGGCATGCAGGCTGAGCTGGCGCAGCAGCGTCAGCGAACGCAGAATGGTGAACCTGTTCCGGTTCATGTCGTCGACCAGGCCGAGGACCTTCTGCCGTTCCTTCTGCAAGTGGGTCTGATATACCTTGCGGTGTCGTGGATGCAGCTCGACCTCGAGGACCTGCTCCTGTTTCGCGGGAAGATCGGTGGCCACCTGTTCCTTCGTACGCCGTTTGACCAGCGGCTTGATCCGTCGCCGTAACTGCGCGAGGAGATCGCTGTCGCCCTGCTTCTCGATCGGCCGGGCATAGTAGTCACGGAAACGGGTCGGGTGCGGGAACAAACCCGGCACGGTGATCGACAGCAGCGACCACAGCTCCATCAGGTTGTTCTCCATCGGAGTACCGGTGATGGCGAGCTTGAACGGCACGGTCAACGACCGCACACACTGGTAGATCTTCGACTGGTGGTTCTTGACCGCCTGGGCCTCATCCAGAATCAGCCCCGACCAGGTGACGCCGGAATAGGTGTCGAAGTCGAGCCGGAGCAGCGTGTACGAGGTCACCACCACGTCCGCGCCAGCCACGATCTGATCGAGGCCCTCCCCGCGGCGGCGCAGTGTGTCGAAGATCGATACAACCCGCAGGTCCGGCGCGAAACGGGCGGCTTCCGCCTTCCAGTTCGCGACGACACTCGTCGGCGCGACGATGAGGAACGGCGGGAGCTCCGGATCGGCCTGTTTGGCATGACAGATCAGCGCCAGCGACTGCACGGTCTTACCGAGCCCCATGTCGTCGGCGAGAACCCCGCCGAGCTGGAACTCCCACACAAACGCCAACCACCGGAAACCCTCGGCCTGGTAGGGGCGCAGCCGCGCCGCGAGCGTCGCCGGTGGCTCCTTCGCGTCGACGGACTCGATCGACCGCAGCCCCGCCACCTGCCGCCGCCACGCCTCCGTCTGATGGTCGACGACACCGAGTTCGACCAGATCATCCCACAGCCCGACCTGAAACCGGCTGATCCGCGGGGGCCCGTCGGATACGTCCCGCAGCGCCCGCGCCTCCTCTATCAACGTCCACAACGTGCGCAGTTCGGGTTTCAACAAGGAGAAGAAGGTGCCATCGGGCAGAAGCATGTGCGACTGTTCCCTGCTCAACGCCAGGAACACCTCCGTGAACGGAATATCGCGTCCCGCCACGCTGATAGTCACCCCGAGATCGAACCAGTCGGTCTCACCCACCACATCGTGGGCCGACACACCGATACGCAGCGAGTTACTTTCCTCGCGATAGTCGGCAGGGCTCCCGCTGACCTCGACAGTGATCCCGGGCTGGTCCTCCGCCCACGGCAACAGTTCCGTGGAGAACCGCATCGTGTCGATGCCGCTAAGCCGCGCGCGCGACACCGAATTTCCTTCCCCACCGGCCTCACCGGCCGACAACAGCCCGAACGTCTCCAGTGGAATATCAAGCCTGTCCAGGATCTCCTGCTCCTGCGCCCTGTCCCGATATCCGGGATGCGGCGCGCTGTCGTGCAGCGACACCCGCGGCCGTGCATCGCCGACGGTGTACTCCCACCCCCAGTCGACGTCGAGGTCATGATCGGCGCCGTAGGAGGCGTGCAGCACCAGTGTGGGCGGCACGATCGTCGGAGGCACGAAGGAGTCGTCGCTGGAGATCACCGGGGCCAGTCGCCGCAGCCGCGGATAGAACTCGTCGCGGAAACGCTCCTCCTCGGCCGCCGGGATCTCCAACTGCCTGTTCTCCTGCGCCATCCGTTGCAGCTCCGGCGGCACCGGCGTGACGAGTCTGGCCAACCGCAGCCGCCAATCACCATGATTAGCCGAGGCCTGGATCTCCGCACGGTCGACGTAGACGACACCGTGACCTTCCTGCCCGATGAACGCGAACGGCGCGGCATCCGCACCCGCCCCCTCCACCCGTAACACCGGGGTGATCACAAGCGTTTCGGATCCTTCGGCGGGTCCTGTGCCGCGGGTGACGTCCAGGAAGAGTTCAGCGGAGCCGTACCGATCCACATCACCGAGCCGCTTCTTCCCGTGCACCAAGCGGAGACCGATCGCCTCGGCGTCGTCGAGCATCCGCCAGAGCAGAACACTACCGAACATGGACAGATCGATCGACTTATCCTCAGGATAAGAATAGGAGGAATAGGAGGAATAACTTGCGTAATCCTTACCCGACCGGTAAACAGCGTACATCTCCCGCAATAACCGTACATGCGAGGCAAGGTACTCGCCGTGATAGTAAGGCGAGTTCAGCCTCGACCACGACAACGCGCCGACCCAGCCGTTCCTCCCCGGCCTCACCAACCGAGCGAGAACACGCAGTGCCAGCCCACCCGCTGCCGAGCCACGTGGCGGCGGACCCGAGGACAAGGTCAGCTCGACAGCCAACGGCGTCACGCTCGCGCTGCTCTCAACGCCCTCGACCGGGGAACCCAGCAACACGTCCAGAGACCGCCGCCAAGACGACGACGGAAGATTCCGGTTCACAGCCGCCTGCGAATATTCGACTCTCATCGCCGTCCACCCCGACACCACGACACACCAACAATTGATACCCACACGACAGCCGTACCAGCCCGCGCGTGAAGACCGGCCCGACCGAGACCCTGAAACACCACAGGCAACATATGACTACGCTAGCAGCCGCATACCAGCACCTCATTCCAGCTTTATACGCGGTCAGCCTTACATAAGATCATCATTACATAAAGTAGCGAGATGTGGGGCTGGATGCGAAGAGCAGTCCGAGCCCACCCCGCCCACCAGGCACGACGGTTCATAGCCGGTCACTGGGCCGCTGAACCCTCAACTACCCTACGTAGTCGATTGCTATGGAGCCAAGCGGGGCTTGAAGCGCTCGCCGACGCCTTGGCCTACATCAATCCACACAGTTGCACCAGGGGGAGCAAATCGTTCATCGCATTCGCCCAGCTCGTCAGTTTCATCAGTTCAGCCATGAAACATCGATGCCGCCAAGCAGCCGTCCAGGACCCTGACAGTCAGATGGACGTCGGGGTCAGGGGCCATCCGGGCAGGTTGCGCACGGCCATCCAGACGAGCGCGGCGCCGGCCAGGCCGTAGGCAAGTGGTCTGGGGACGCGCGCCTGCTCGCCCAGGCTGACCGCGCGCGCCTGCCGCCAGATCAGGTACATCAGCACCGGGCTACAAAGCAGTACGAAGAGGTTGTCGTGAACCGCGGCCCGCGCATGACCGTGAAGCAGGTCGTGAACCAGACGAAGGCCTCCACACGCCGGGCAATCGAGCCCGGTGACAATCTTTGTCGGACAGACCGGCATGACCGTATTCGGATCGTGCGGGTCAGCAACGACAAGGTAGCCGACGCCCAGCGCGCACGCCGACGCGCTGAGCATCAGCCACTGGCGGCCGATGGTCCTGCCAGTACGGTTCTTCTGACTAGAGTTGCGCCGCCAGGTCGCCCGACCCCAGCTCTGCTGGGCCAGCCGTGCCATCCTGGCCGGACTGGCACGGCTGCTCCCGCTGGCGTCACGGCCGATCCTGCTGGTAAGGCCGGAGCGGGCCGCGCGGTTCCGGTTTCTCATCCGCGATCGCGATACGAAGTTCACCGCCGCGTTCGACGCCGTCCTCACTCACGAATACCGGCAGACAGCATGACCCGAACCAGGTACCTGACACCCACACCCCAGCGACTTGCCCGCGGGTATTCGACGAGCAGCTGCCCGCCTCCCACCACATCGACGCCCCGTATGCGAACAACCCGATTGAATCGGATCACAGCCGGTTGAAGGCCTCCGCCCAATGCAACCGAGCCGCCACGCCGAGATGGAACTCGGCATGGCGCCGAATCAACCAGCAGGATCACCGGTGGCCGGCGTCAAAACGACGATCAATGTGGTGGGCAACGCGCTGCTATATCCATTCGCAATATCATCACCCGCGACGGCGCCGGACTGCCCGCCGCGTGAGGAGCAGGACGACCCCGCCAGCAACCGCCCCGCCAGTGGCTCGGGGATGCCGACGGGTTTGCTGGCCCGCCGCACGAGCGGCCTTGCCGCCGGTGGCCACGGTCTTCTCGGCAGCCGCGGCAACCTGCGGATGATGATCGGCCTGGTCGCGAAGGGTCCCGACGGCCTTGTCCCGAATACCCAGCGTCTTCTCGGTCGCCGTGGCGACCTGCGGGTTCTGGCGTACCTTCTCCCGGACCGTACCAGCCGCCTTCTCAGCGGCGTCGCGGGTCCGGCCAGCGGCTGCCGCGACGTGCGGCGCGAGCCCACTTGTCGCGTCTGCGGCCTTCCGTTGGAGGTCGACGGCATTCGCGTCTTCAGCACCCGTTCCACCGATGGAAGCGGCGTCTGCCCCAGTGTCGGCGGCAGCGGGTGGAAGCACGTCCGCACAATCCGGTCGCGAGGGTTCGGACTGTTTGACCATTGAAGTTTCCTCCCAACGAATCAGCGATCTGTCGTGGTCGAATGCCACGAACAGATTGGTCTTGTGTCTACTACCCGAGTTCCGTCGTCGATAACCGGATGATTCCAACTATTGCTCTGATAGCGCTCGTAGTTCCAGCTATCCGGCGTGACAGTGAGCAGAACCTGACATGAGCGTGGAGAACCTGGCAATCAAAGATTGCTAGGACGGCGGCTGGCGCGGGCCGTGCTCGTCGGTTTCGCTGAACGCCCGGGAGCGCTCAGCCGCGTCCGGGCTACCCCCGAACAGGCGGGCGTCCGCGTGGGCCTCCTCGGGATGTGCGGGGAGGTCCAGCCGCGTACCGATGGCCGGATCGGTGGCCGGGGCCCCGGCGGTGGTCGGGTCGGACTCGCGCCGCTGTGCCGGCCCGTGCAGCCCCTTCCCATGGCCGTCATGCTCGCCGTCCCACGCCGAGCCGTCCCGCCCGTGTTCGAGCCTTGTCCTCGGCAGCGCCGCCGGGTGCTGCTGCCGCAGCCATCGCACGAGCGACTCCCGGACGTGGCAGCGCAGGTCGAACACGGTCGGTCCGTCGCTACCGCTGACCAGCACCCGGACCCGGACGCATCCGCCGACCGCGTCGGTTACCTGGAGCACCGAGACCCGGCCGTCCCAGAGGGCGGTGGCGTCCAGGATCCGGTGCATCTCCGCCCGCATCTCCTCTACCGGCACCGACCAGTCCAGGTCCAGCTCGACTACGCCGAGCACGGCCGCCTCCCGGCGCGTCCAGTTCTGGAACGGCGTGGTGGTGAAGTACGTCGATGGTAGGATCATGCGTCGGTCGTCCCAGATGTGGACGACTACGTAGGTCAGTGTGATCTCCTCGATACGCCCCCATTCCTCCTCCACGACGACCACGTCGTCCACCCGGATGGCATCGGTGAAGGCGAGCTGCAGCCCGGCGAACACGTTCGCCAACGAGGTCTGTGCGGCGAGGCCGGCAACGATGGCGACGATTCCGGCGGACGCGACGATGCTGGCACCGGCGATGCGCACGCTTGGGAACGTCATCAGCATTGAGGCCACGGCAATGACGGTGATGACGGCCACCGTGATGCGACGCAGCAGGGTCACCTGCGTATGCACCCGGCGGGCGTGCCGGTTGTCGGCGACGTCCATCCGGTAGCGGGCCAGGGCCAGGTCCTCGAGGAGGAACGTGAGCACCGCCACCAGCCAGGAGACGCCGCCGATGAAGACCAGGCCGAGCAGCCGGACGATGGCCCCGGTCCAGGTCTGTTCGGGCATGGCGTTCAGCGCGACAAGCAGGGCGACGAGGACGAGGGTGAGACGGGCCGGGTGTCGCCCGCGCTGGGCCAGGTCGGCGGCGGCTATCGAACGGCGCCCGACCCGGCAGGCTATCCGGTCGACGACCAGCGCGACCACATAGCCGATCGCGACGGCCACGACCAGCACGACCAGCACGGCGGGTGTCGAATCAGCCTCCGGTAGGGACATCTCGGCTGCATTGCGAATGACCACGCCGGACTCCTCGGATCAGTCTGGTAGCGGCAGCCCGGGCAGCGCCTTGCGCCGGGCGGCGCGCCTGTGTCCAGGGATGCCTTCCCGTGGTGGGGCGCTATAACGTGAGAGGCCCGTCACATCTGGAAGTGTCCTGAGATCTCTCTTGAGCGAGGTTGATCTGGCCCCGTACCCTCGATCCTGAGCGTGACAGGAGGGTCTGTTGCATCCGAGAGATTTTTGATCATTCATGGTGGATAGATGCGCCGACGCCCTGCCCGTTCACCAGGTTCCGCCTCCCGTCCGAGGGGACGCGTACTGGCGGCCCGCTGGCATCTCCGCTACGCCCTGTCGTATCGGGACGTCGAGGAGCTCCTCCGCGCCACGCCGAACAAGGTCTCATGGTCGATCACGTCACGGTCCACCGGTGGGTGCGGCGGTTCACCTCGCTGCTGATCGATGCAGCCCGCCCCTGCCGGCACGCCCCTGGGGACAGGTGGTTTGTCGACGGGTGTGCGAGGTGCGGCGGCGACAGCCTCGGCGACGGTGTGCTGCCCGGCCAGGCGCCCCTGCCCGGGTACCGAGCCGCCCACGCCTCGCCGCGGACCACGCATCCACGCATCCGCCGAGGTCGGGGTGGTCAGGCGGCAAGCCCGTGCTGCGCATCGGCCGCCTGGTAGCTGACGGCCAGCTCGCCATCGTGTGCGTCGACCTGCACCACACCGCCCTCGGAGACCTCGCCGCGCAGCAGCGCCCGCCCGATGCGGGTCTCGATCTCGTGGGAGATGTAGCGGCGCAGCGGCCGGGCCCCGTAGACCGGGTCGAAGCCGGCTTGTGCAATGTGGCGGCGGCCGGCGCCGGTCAGCTCCAGGGTGATCCGCCGCTCCGCCAGTCGTCGGCGCAGATCGTCGACCTGCAGGTCGACGATCTTCTCGAGCTGCGTCAGGGACAACGGCCGGAACAGAATGATGTCGTCGATCCGGTTGAGGAATTCCGGGCGGAAGTGCCCACGCAGCTCCGCCATCACCCGTGTCTCCGCCTCGGGCCTGATCCGGCCCTCGGTGTCCAGGCCGTCGAGGAGGTACTCGGAGCCGATGTTGGAGGTCATGATGATGACGGTGTTGCGGAAGTCGACCCGGTGCCCTTGGGCGTCGGTGACGCGCCCGTCGTCCAACACCTGCAGCAAGACGTTGAACACGTCGGTGTGCGCCTTCTCGATCTCGTCGAAGAGCACCACCGAGTACGGCTTGCGCCGGACCGCCTCGGTGAGCTGCCCACCTTCCTCGTAGCCGACGTAGCCGGGGGGAGCGCCGACGAGCCGGCTGACCGTGTGCCGTTCCTGGTACTCGCTCATGTCCAGGCGGATCATGCTCTCCTCGGTGTCGAACAGGGCCGCGGCCAGCGTCCTGGCCAGCTCGGTCTTGCCGACGCCTGTCGGCCCGAGGAAGACGAAGGAGCCGATGGGGCGGCGGAGGTCACGGATCCCGGAGCGAGCCCGGATGATCGCGTCGGCGACCAGGGCGACGGCCACGTCCTGACCCACCACCCGCTCCCGCAGGATCTCGTCCAGGCGCAGCAGCTTGTCCCGTTCGGTCTCGCGTAGCCGGGCGACCGGGATGCCGGTCCAGACCGCGACGATCTCGGCGATCTCCTCCTCGGTGACTACCTCACGCAGCAGCCGGTGCTCGCCCTGCTTGGCGGCGAGCTGTTCCTCCTCCGCCGTGAGTCGCCGTTCCAGCTCGCGCAGCCGGCCGTAGCGCAGCTCGGCGGCCCGGTTCAGGTCGTAGGAGCGCTCGGCCTCCTCGGCCTCCCGGCGCACCCGCTCCAGCTCCTCGCGCAGTTCCTGGACCCGCCGGATCGCCTGGCGTTCCGCGTCCCACTGGGCGCGCTTCGCGTCGGCATCGGCCCGCAGGTCGACGAGCTCCCGGCGCAGCTCCTCCAGACGGGCCCTGCTGGCCGGGTCGGTCTCCTTCGCCAGGGCGGCTTCCTCGATCTCCAGCCGGGTCACCCGCCGGGTGATCTCGTCCAGCTCGGCGGGCATCGAATCGATCTCGGTGCGCAACCGGGCGCACGCCTCGTCGACCAGGTCGATCGCCTTGTCCGGCAGGAAACGGTCAGTGATATAGCGGTTGCTCATCGTTGCCGCGGCAACGAGCGCGCCGTCCTGGATCTTCACCCCGTGGTAGATCTCGAACCGTTCCCGCAGGCCGCGCAGGATGGAGATGGTGTCCTCCACGGTCGGCTCGTCCACCATGACCGGCTGGAACCGGCGCTCCAGCGCGGCGTCGGCCTCGACGCGCTTGCGGTACTCGTCCAACGTCGTGGCGCCGATCATGTGCAGTTCGCCGCGGGCCAGCATGGGCTTGAGCATGTTGCCGGCGTCCATGGCACCTTCACCGGCGCCGGCGCCGACCACGGTGTGCAGCTCGTCGACGAACAGCAGGATGCGGCCCTGCGCGGCCTTCACCTCGGCGAGCACGGCCTTGAGCCGCTCCTCGAACTCGCCGCGGTACTTGGCGCCCGCCACCAGGGAACCGAGGTCGAGCGCGAAGATGCTCTTGTCGCGCAACCCCTCCGGAACGTCCCGGCGGACGATCCGCTGGGCCAGGCCCTCCACGATCGCGGTCTTACCGACGCCGGGGTCGCCGAGCAGCACCGGGTTGTTCTTCGTCTTACGGCTCAGGATCTGGATGACCCGGCGGATCTCGGCGTCCCGGCCGATCACCGGGTCGAGGGTGCCGGTCCGGGCCTGGCCGACCAGGTCCCGGCCATACTTCTCCAATGCCTCGTAGGCGGCTTCCGGCGTCGTGGAGGTGACCCGCTGGTGACCGCGCACCCGGGTGAGCGCGGACAGGAACGACTCCCGGGTGATTCCGTGCTCCGCCAGCCGGCGGCCGGCCGCGGTGCTGGTGCTCTCCTCGGCCAAGGCGAGGAGGAGGTGTTCCACCGAGACGTACTCGTCCTTGAGGCGCCCAGCTTCGCGTTCGGCCGCGTCCAGCAGCCCGGACAGTCGCTGGGTGACGAACACCTGTCCCGGCTGGGCACCCGGCCCGGTGACCTTCGGCCGCCGAGCCAGGTCGGCCTCGACCGCGGCGTGCAGCGTGGCGGTGTCGGCGCCGACCTGCCCGATCAGGCGCGGGACCAGCCCGTCGGGAGCCTCCAGCAGAGCGATCAGCAGGTGCTCGCCATCGACCTCGGTGTGCCCGAGCGCGGTCGCCTTGGCCTGGGCGGCGGCCAGCGCCTCCTGGGACTTCTGGGTCAGCCGGTTCATGTCCATGGTGGTGTGCTCCTCGCGGCTGTCCGCGGCCGAGCGGGTGTGCTGCTGCGCAGCGCGGCTTCCAGCGCATCGATGCGGTCGAGCAGGTCGAGGACGAGGCCGATGGCGGCGTAGTTCAGGCAGAGGCCGGCCCGCAGCCGTTGGATCCTGGCGATCGTCGCCGGGGCGTCCGGGGCGAACCACAGCGTCCCGGTGGCGTCGCGGGAGGCGTCCAGCAGGCTGAGCGCCACGAACCGGCGGAGCAGGTCGGGGTGCAGCCCGCTGCGGCTCGCGACCGTCTCCAAGGTCAACCTGCGGGTCGGCGCCAGCGGATAGCGAAGCCCGGCGGCGGGCGGCGGCGCTGCCCGCCGCTCCGACGGGGATCGGATGTTCATCCTCGGGATCCCCTCCTCGGATCAAAGGTCGACACGGCCGCCAGTTCTGCGAACAGCGCCCGCTCCCGGTCGGTCAGCTTCGGCGGCACCGACACGCTGACCTCGGCGTAGAGGTCGCCCGGCCGTCCGGAGGGATTCGGCAGGCCCTCGCCGCGCAGGCGCAGTCGGCGACCACTCGACGAACCCGCCGGGACGTGGACCTTGGCCTCGCCACCGGGGGTGGTGATCGGGACCGTTGCGCCGAGCGCCGCCTCCCACGGGGTAACCGGCAACGTCACGTAGATGTCCCGGCCGTCGGGCCGGTAACGGGGGTGCGGAGCGATCCGGACCCGCAGGTACAGGTTGCCGGGCTGGCCGCCGGCACTGCCGGTGCCGCCCTGCCCGGCCAGCCGGATGCGCTGCCCGTCAACCACCCCGGGTGGGATGGCGACCTGATAGCTGCGGGGTCCGTCCGGGCCGGTCATGGTCACCCGGCGCCGGCCACCCCGATAGGCCTCCTCGACCGTCAACTCGAGCTCGGCTTCCTGGTCTGCGCCGGGGATCGGCCCGGCCGCGCCGCGGGCCCCGAAGATGTCGCCGAACAGATCCTCGAATCCGGCTCCGCCGAACCGCGCGCCGAAGTCCGTGCCGAAGCCGGGTTCGACCCGGGCATCCCGGGACGGCCCCCGGCCGCCGCGTGCCCAGCCCCCGCCGACGCCCGCGCCGGCGGCCACCCGCTCCTCGTAGTCCTCGGGGATCCGTCGGAAGTCGTCGCCGAACCGGTCGTAGCGCGCCCTCGTCTTCGGGTCGGACAGCACGTGATATGCCTCACCGACCTCCTTGAACCGCTCCTCCGCCGCCGGATCGGAGTTCACGTCCGGGTGGTAGCGGCGGGCGAGCCTGCGGTAGGCCTGCTGCACCTCCTCGGCGCTCGCGTCGCGCCCGACACCGAGAACCTCGTAGTAGTCCCGGGCCACCGCTGGTCACTCCACGGACCCGCTGGCGTCGCGCCCGCCCCGACCCGGCTCCCGCTCCCTCGCGGACCCGCGCGTGCCTGGGGACCCCTGCCTACCGTCGTCGGCGTCGTCGGCGGGTGGCCGGCTGACGGCGACGCCGACGGGGCGCAACTGCCGGCCGCTGTCGCCGTAGCCGGGCCGGACCACGGCCACCACCGTGCCCGGCGGCATGCCGGGCTCCTCGACCACGCTCAGCACGTCGTGGCGGGCCGGGTCGAACGGCACCCCGACCTCGTCATGGCGCGGGTAGCCGAGCCGGTCGAGTACGTCGACGGCCTGGTCCCGCACGGCCCGGACGCCCGCCACGATCGAGCGGGGGTCGGCGTCGGCGTGGGCCAGCGCGAGTTCGAGGTGGTCGAGCACCGGCAGCCAGGCGCCGGCCGTACGGTCCCGCTCGGCCTCGCGGTCCCGCTCCAGGTCGCGGGCGAACCGTTTGCGCAGGTTCTCCAGATCGGCGGCGGTCCGCCGCCAGCGGTCCTCCCACTCGTCGATCCGTCCGGCGGACGCCGAGTCCTCGTCGTGGGCCGCATCGCCGCCCGGAGTCCCGGCGGCGCGCGCTTTGGTGCCGGCGAAGGCGTCCTGCGGGCCCTGATCCTGATCGGTCGACATCATGCGATCAGCCCCGGTCGAAGTCGGCGTCGATGACATCGTCGGCACCGGTCGGTCCGCCGGCGCGCGGCGGCTGTCCGGGCCCGCCCTGACCTGTCCCAGACCGGCCGGTTGCACCGGGTTGGCCGGTTGGAGCAGTCCGGCTGGCCGCGAGACTGTGGTAGACCTGCTGCAGATCCGAGGTCAGCGACCTGACCCGGTCCAGCGGCGCCTCCTCCTTGATCGCCTGACGGGCGTCGGCGACCAGCATGCCGGCACGCGCCTTCTCATGCGGCGGTGCCGCGTCGCCGACGTCGGCCAGCAGCCGCTCGACCTGATAGGCGACCGTGTCCAGTTCGTTACGGGCGTCGATCGCGGCGCGCAGCGCCTGGTCCTCGGTTCGGTGCCGTTCCGCCTCAGTGATCATCCGTTCGACCTCGTCCTTCGGCAGGTTCGAGGTCTCACTGATCGTGATGGACTGCTGCGCGCCGGTGTCCTTGTCGCGAGCGGTGACGTTGAGGATGCCGTTGGCATCGATGTCGAACGTCACCTCGATCTGCGGCCCGCCCCGCGGGGCCGGCCGGATGCTCTCCAGGCGGAAACGGCCGAGCACCCGGTTGTCCGCGGCCCGTTCCCGCTCACCCTGCAACACCACGATGTCCACAGCCGGCTGGTTGTCCTCCGCGGTCGAGAACACCTCCGACCGCCGCACCGGGATCGTGGTGTTCCGTTCGACGATCTTCGTCATGAGGCCGCCACGGGTCTCGACACCGAGCGAGAGCGGGGTGACATCCAGCAGGAGCACGTCGGAAACCTCGCCCTTGAGCACCCCGGCCTGGATCGCGGCCCCCAGCGCCACGACCTCGTCCGGGTTGACGCTCATGTTCGGTTCCTTGCCGCCGGTCAACCGGCGCACCAGCGTCTGCACCGCCGGCATCCGGGTCGCGCCACCGACCAGGATCACCTCGTCGAGGTCGTCGGCGGTGACCTTGGCGTCCTCCATCGCCTGGCGCACCGGCCCCATCGTCCGCTCGACCAGATCGGCGGTGATCTGCTCAAACGTCGACCGCATGACCGCGGTGGTCAGATGCCGCGGCCCGGACGCGTCGGCGGTGATGAACGGCAGGTTCACCTGGGTCTGGGTGACCGAGCTCAGCTCGACCTTCGCCTTCTCCGCAGCCTCGAACAGACGCTGCAACGCCTGGGCATCCTGGCGCAGGTCGATGCCCTGCTCGCGCTGGAAGGCGTCGGCGAGATGGTCGACCAGCCGGCGGTCGAAGTCGTCCCCGCCCAGATGGCTGTCGCCGGCCGTCGCCCGGACCTCGACGACCCCGTCGCCGACGTCGAGGGTGCTGACGTCGAAGGTGCCGCCGCCGAGGTCGAACACCAGCACGGTCTCGTGGCCGTGCTTGTCCAGCCCGTAGGCCAGCGCCGCGGCGGTCGGCTCGTTGATGATCCGCAACACCTCCAGACCGGCGATCCGACCCGCGTCTCTCGTCGCGGTGCGTTGCGCGTCATTGAAATAGGCGGGCACGGTGATGACCGCCTCGGTAACCTTCTCGCCGAGGTTCTTCGCGGCGTCGTCGGCGAGCTTGCGCAGCACCAGCGCGCTGATCTCCTCCGGCGAGTACAGCTTGTCCCGCACCGTGAACCGGACGGCGCCACCGGGACCGGACACCACGTCGAAGGTGACCGCCTTGGCTTCTTCACTGATCTCGTCGTAGTGCCGACCGATGAACCGTTTGGCCGAGTAGATCGTGGCCTTCGGATTGAGGATCGCCTGCCGCCTCGCCAGCTGACCGACGAGCCGTTCACCACTCTCGGTGAACGCGACCACCGACGGCGTAGTCCGCGAACCCTCCGTGTTCGGAATGACCCTGGGTTCACCGCCCTCCCAGGCGGCGATCACCGAGTTGGTCGTACCCAGATCGATACCTACTGCCTTCGCCATGACCTGCTCCCATCAGGAGCGAGCGGAACGGCCAGAAGCCGAACGCGCCCAAACGGGCCGTCCGAACCACCCGGGCTGGGAGGACCGTCCCGACTGAGCCAGCCGGACGCAGTCGGCCACACCACCCGATATCGGCCCAACGGGTATCACCCGCCGAGTGTTACGTCACCCAACCCGGTTCCCGATCCGTGCGCCTCAAAACCACGCGCGGAAATCCCTCCACGCCGTTCGACATGTCCTACCTGTCACATCGCCGCGGCTGCGGAGAAAGGGGATCCGGAGTCCTTGACGATCCCGTCCGACCTGCAACGGGCTGCGATGAACGTGCGGGCGTGGGCGGAGATGCCCTGTCAGGGGTCACCGTCGCTCTCCAGCCAGCGGGGCAGGGTGCGCAGCGTCCAGCCGTCCGGCCTTGTCCGGGCCTGCTTGAACCCCCGTCTCGGACGCTCACGTTTCGCCGTCCGGACGTTCGTGAGTAGCTGTGTGACACCGTGGTCCGTGGTGAGCGGGTTGTGGTGGGACGAGGGAGGACGCGGAGTACATCCGCCACCATTGCGACCGCTACCGCGGGGCGGCTGGCATCGAGCCGGAGGGGACGGTGGAGGCGGCTGCGGATCCTCGCCGGGTCGTCCGCAACCCCGATCCCAGGAGTCAGACCGGAGCGATCCGGCTCGTCGGCTACTCGCCGAGCGCCGGGTTCGTACTCACGGTGATCATCGATCCGGTGGACAAGGCCGGGATCACCGCATGGAAGATCCGCGAGCCAGCGCTCGGGTGAGGAGCCTGCGGGCTACGACCAGGTCGCGGTGGTCGGAGGGTCGAGAACGCCGATGACCTGGCCGTCCCGGTCGACCGCCCGGCGTCGGTCAGGCTGACGGATTCGCCCGGGCGAACGACTCCTCGGCGTCCAGCACGGACGACCCGTTGAATTCGGCCCAGGTGGTAAGCACCCGGATCGGTTCGATCAGGGTGCGGCCGAGATCGGTCAGGCCGTACTCGACCCTTGGCGGCACCTCCGCATAGGCCTTACGCCAGACCAGCCCGTTGCGTTCGAGTTTCCGCAGGGTCTGGGTGAGCATCTTGCGGGAGATGCCGCCGATGAGGTCGACCAGCTCGCCGTGGCGGCGCGGGCCGCGGGTGAGCGCATAGACCACGACGACGGTCCAGGTGTCCGCGATGATCTCGACAGCCGCCCGCGCCGGGCAGTCCGCGAGGAAAACGTCGCCAGGCGCGCTGAAATCTCCCATGGAACCAAAGGTACCGAGAAGACCTCCTGTTACCCGTGGTTCCTTAGGAACCACCTGGTTCCGATAGGGCTTCCTACTCTCACGAATGACCCTGGAAACCATAAATTCAGGGACCGTGAACTCGGGAAACGAGGAGCAGCGCTGATGACCGATCAGGCGACGACGGAGCACGCGGGCGAGGAAGGGACGCCGGCGTTGCCCGTGAGTGCCCGCCGGCTGTTCGCATCGGACCGGGAGGCGACCATCGTGACGATCGACCCTGATGGTGCGCCGCAGGCCTCGCTGGTGTGGATGGCCTTCGACGGGGGCGACCTCGTCTTCGGCGTGGAGGAGCATCGCCGGAAGGTTCGCAACCTGCGCCGGGATCCGCGAGTGACGGTCGTCGTCCACGACGACGAGCGAACCGCCGACGGGGTCGCGGACGGCCTCGTCCAGTACCTCACCGTGCGAGGCCGAGCGACCCTCCTCGGCCAGGGATCCCGGACGAGTTCACCTCGCTCATGGACACCCTCGCTCGGCGCTACCTCGGCACTGACGTCTACCCCTTCGGGAACCGCGGCTCCGAAACGGGGATGATCGTTCGGATCGCGGTCGAGCGGGTCGGCGGCGTCGGCCCGTGGGTGGCCTGACGCCCGCCCCCACCAAGATCATAACGACGCCAGGAGTTCGAAGCGGAGCTCGCCGGGTTCCGGTTCCCACCGGAGGTGGTTGTGCTTGCGGTGTGCTGGTATCTGCACTATGCCTTGTCCTACCAGGATGTCATCCTACCGGGACGTCGAGGAACTGTTTGCGGAATACATTCCGGTCATCGACCAAATGACCGTATACCGGTGGGTGTAGTGCTTCACCTCGCTGCTGATCGTCGTGGCCCGGCCCCGCCGGCACTTTCCCGGGGACCGACGGTGGCATTGTTGCATTCGCCGATTATCGGTGATCTTAACCGCAGATCTTTCCGTCGACGGAGCTCACGCGACCGCCGCACGGAGGTTTCAGACGCCCCGGAACGATTTTGGCGGACGCCTTTACCGGAGGATTGACGATCAAGATCGACTGGTCCTGAAGATAACAACAATGCTCCACGACCTCGTGCCGCAACACCAGCAACACCAGCAACACCAGCAACACCAGCAACTCCAGATCTTTTGGCGCTCTGATTACCGCTTCGGCGGGGCCTGGCATATCTTGCCTCCGCTGAACGCGACAGACCCGAATTCCCTTCCTTCCGTTGGGCTTACCCAATCGCGTCGGCCAGAAGGTCAACCTGGCCCGGTTCCGGGTTACACGGAAACAGCACCAACTCGTCGCACCCCGCCTCGGCGAAGGCGGCGACAGCATCGCGGACCGCCTTGTTATCGGTGAGCGCGCCCGCCACCACCTGTTCGGCGTACGCCCCGGCGAACGCATAATAGTGCCGGAGGTAGCTGTCAGCATGCGCGTGTGCCTCCGATCCCAGGGAGAAGTAGCCGAGTGCCGCCAGCCGTGGCCGGCCCTGGCGGCCGTGGGCTTCCCACGCAGCCTTCACCTGCGCCGCGGCAGGCCCGAACGCCTCCGGCGGCGCCCCACCGGCGATCCATCCGTCCGCGTGCTCGGCGGCCCGCTGGAAGGACCTCGGTGACTGGCCTCCGATCAGCAACCCGGGACGTACCGGTGGGGTGGGCCCGATCGCCCCCGCGTCGCCCCGCGGCTCGCCGGACCAGACTCCAAGCGCGTCCACCAACATCTTTTCGAATCGTCGCCCCCGGCCGGCAAAAGGAACACCGCCGGCCTCGTAGTCGTCCTCCCGGCCGCCCAGGCCGAGACCCAACACCAACCGGTTGCCGGAAAGATGCTGGATACTCGCGGCCTGCTTGGCGAACAACGCTGCGTTGACCCGGTATGGAAGGATCGCGATGGCGGTCAGGAGTTTGATCCGCTCAGTCGCCGCCGCCGCGGCCGCGAGCGTGATCAGAGGCTCGTCATTGGAGTAGACAAGACGATCGATGACACCGAGTGACAAGAATGCGGCGCGGTCCGCCCGTTTGGCCCACTCGAGGATCTGGCTGCCTTCGGCACCGGGAATGGTAGAGGGCAACCCAATCGAGACGTCCATTTCCTGTGCTCCCACTCTGGCGATTGCGGGTACTTTCCGGTGTCGGACATTTTGTGCGCGGCTAGGTAATCATTCGTCATCCGGAATATCCATGGGGACGCTGGCGTCAGCGTAGTGGGCGGTGACCGCATGCACAAGCGGTCGCCAGGTTCAACGCGACGAGCAGGATCGTGGTGCCGTGCCGGACGTAGTCGTGGGTGCGTTTTTCGCAGGAGTTGAACTCGATCGGCAGCAGCGGCTGGGTGCGGTCCAACGCCTGGGAAACAATGGGTATTGTAAGCTCATTGCGGGTGCGGACGTTGCGGAACTTCCTGACGGCTATAGCTGCTGCTGCTCCAGCAGCCATGACTGCTACGATCCGTATTTTCAGGCATTCTTGGATACCGGCGAAAATGTTCCGACGCGTGTTCCATGGGTCTTTTAGAGCTTGTTTCACAAAGACTGGTCAACTGCGGCGTGCTGTAACCAGTTATGCTTAGAGCATGCAGGACAGGCTGGTAGATCTCGCCGTCATACGTGATGAGGTGTTAAGCGAGGAGCTGTGGGAACGTCTGGTGTCGCCGCTCCCGGTGTGAGCCCGGCGATTCCGCCATTCGGGTCGGTTGCCGGTGGACAACCGAGCAGCGCCGGAAGGGATCCTGCGGGTGCTGCGGAACGATGTGCCGTGCTGGGAGTTGCCGACCTCACTGTTCGGAATGTCGGGGGTGACCTGCTGGCGCCGGCTGCGGGACTGGCGGGAAGCCGGAATCTGGCAGCGTCTGCACGAGGCGTCGCCGACCGAGTGCCATACCGCCGGGCTCCTCGACCTGCACCGGACATTGGTCCGCTCTTCGCACGTGCATGCACTCAAAGCGGACAGACAGGTTCGAACCCGGTCAACCGCGGCCGTCCCGACAGCACCATGTGATCACGGATGCTACCGGGGTGCCGCTAGCCGCGATCGTTACCGGTGGCAACCGGCGCGACGTCACCCAGTTGATCCCGCTGGCGCATACCACCTCGTCCACGAACCAGCGGTCCGCGAGAGAGGGCCGGCAGGGCCGGGCCGTCAATCAGCAGCGGGGTGATCCGCTGCACCCACCGCTGGATCGTGAGGTGGTCGACGACCAGGCCGCGTTCCGCGAGCAGCTCTTCGACATCCCGGTAGACAGTGCGTAACGCAGATACCAGCGCACCGCCAGCACACTTCCCCTCGGGTGGGAACCGGAACCCGGTGAACTTCGAGGCGGGGACCGGCGGACGGACGAAGCGTCGACGCACCCACCATGCCTGATTTAGAGCCCCTCGGATGCAACAGACCCGGTTCGGGGGTGTTGTCGCGGCGGGTTCGGAAAACGGGTACGTCCCCGGTTCCGAGTCTGGTAGGATTCGAAGAGTACTCGATGGTCACGCAGCGTCGTCATTGAAGGTGACGGGGTCGGGAGCCCGCGCTGGAGTGCGTGGACAGAGGATCAGTTTTTCTGTCCTCATGGTAGGCGGTTCTTGGTACAGCCCTTGCAGAGATAACCGCTTGATCGTGTACACAGACGCCGAGTAACGCATGAGGTCTGCCGGCGGGATCAACTGTGACATCGGTTGCCGGTGTCGACCGGGTATGAATTTCGAATGAGGGAGTAGGCTTATGGCATCACGTTCGCTTTTTTCATCACCACAGACTGCAGGGAAGTCAAGCACGTTGCGTCGTGTGAAGGTGACCGGCCTACCGCTGTTCCAGGAACCGGTGTACCCCCCGGGGGCTATCGTGGAGCCCGACGGTGACGAGCTCCACGATAGCCAGACCTCTTCCGTGTTCGTCGTCCCGGCGGACTCGACCGCGGATGCGCACGTTGTGGGGAAGGGAAGGCGCCCGATGGCGCCGCGAACGGGTCACACTGGCCGAACAGGCCGCATGAGCCGTCATAGCTGATCTCGCCGTGTTGGTGGCGGAAACTCGGTTCGTGCCATGCTGCCTGCCGGTGTTCGTGGATGAGTCCGCCGAGTCAATCACGTCGGCCGGCGCCTGCGCAAGCGTCCGCGATATCTCGATCGTGTTGGCGGTGAAGACGGCGTCGGGCACTGTTGTGTTCGCCGATTACCGGCGATCCTGACTGCAGATCTTCCCGTCGACGAGACTCATGTGCCCGAATCGCGGAAGTTTCAGACCCCTGATGTGGCCCGACGGGCCGTCAGGAGACCGCTTCCGCGCTGACGGTGCGTCGCTGCATACCGGAGTTCTCGCGCTCCAGGCCCCAGGTAAGGATGCGACGGGGATGGATACGGATGAGCTCACTGCTGAAGTGCGGGTCCGACGGATTGTGTCCGTGGATCGCCTCGGCCCGGCCGCGAATTTCGATACCCCGTACGGTCCATGGGCGGGGCGTGACCAGGTCGTCGATGACAAATGCCACCTGTGGGTTGACGAGGATGTTCTTGAACTTGCGGCTTTCGGCGAGGTTGCGCCCGCCGATGTCGAAGGTACCCAACTCGGTGTTGAAGCGGTACGAGACTGGGTTGTTCTACGGTGCTCCCGAGCTGTCAACGGTGGCCAGGCGCCCCAGGAACTGGCTGGTGACGTAGGTCAGCTCGATGTCCGGTCAGCAGCATGGATGTTCTTCCCTCATTTCCTTTCTGGACCTTCGTTCCTTCCGGAAGCACCATTCCCCACCGACACCCTGGATCGCACGGAAGGCGATCAACTGATCCGGCGATTGGGCGGCGCCGCACAGCGCGGAGGCGGCGGTGAACAGCACCACCGCGCCGAGGATCATCACGGCGGCGACCGCTGCGGCGCCGGGCGGCCGCCCTGGACGAGCGCCGATACGACCCGGAACGCTCACGGCGGCAGCTACTGGCCGCGGCCCTGGACGAGTTCGCCGCCAAGGGGTACTCGGGAGCCCGGGTGCAGGACATCGCCGACCGGGCCGGCGTCAACAAACAGCTCATCAACTACTACTTCGGCGGCAAGGAAGGCCTCTACCAGGGGCTCCGCGAGTAGCGGCGGGTGTCAAACCGGGTCTGACCGGGTCTGTTGCGTTGAGCGGGGTCAAGACATGGCAGGCCCTACCGGACCGGTGATCAGATCGCCAGGGTACGCTCAGTGAAGGCAGCGCCTACGTATCTGCACCCAGGCCAGCCGGTAGACGGCGGGCTGCACCGAGTCAGCGCGGTCGGTGCCCGTCTTCCGGACGACCACCCCACCGACGGGTCGTCTCCAGGGTGAACCCTGACACGCCGGAGATACGACGTCACCCAGGAGCCCCGACCTGCGGACAGCACAGTATGGGAAATTAATGTTCTGGGTAGCAGAGGAGACTTCACGTGACATCGACGCAGGATGCAGCCCGCGCGGCGCAGGCCCTGGGGCGGTCATTCACGGTCGGTAGCCTGGCTGTGGCGAACCGGATCGTCATGGCTCCCATGACACGCCAGTTCTCTCCCGACGGCGTGCCCGGCGACGATGTCGCGGCCTATTACGCCCGCCGGGCGGTAGGTGGGGTAGGGCTGATCATCACCGAGGGCACATACGTCAACCACGCTTCGGCCGGCAGCAGCGAGCGAGTTCCCCGGTTCCACGGTGATGTCCAGCTGGCCGGCTGGGCTCACGTGGCGGAAGCCGTTCACCAGGCCGGCGGTCGGATCATTCCGCAGCTGTGGCATGTCGGCGCGACACGCGTCGCGGGAGCCCCACCCGTCCCGGATGCTCCGCCGGTCAGCCCTTCCGGGCTGGCTCTGGACGGGACCCCGACGGGTCGCGCGATGACCCAGGCGGATCTCGACGATGTGGTACTGGCCTTTGCCGAGGCGGCGGCGGACGCCGAACGTCTCGGCTTCGACGGCATCGAGCTGCATGGCGCCCACGGGTACCTCATTGACCAGTTCCTCTGGGACAGCACCAACCAGCGGGACGACGCATACGGCGGAGACATCGTCTCCCGGACCAGATTTGCCGCTGAGATCGTGGCGGCCTGTCGTCGGGTGGTCTCGCCGGGTTTCCCCGTCTTCTTCCGCCTGTCCCAGTGGAAGTCCGGAAGCTACGACGCCAGGATCGCTGAGAGCCCCGAGGACCTCGATCGCCTGCTCGTCCCGCTGGTCGATGCGGGGGTGGACGTCTTCCACGCGTCGACGCGCCGGTACTGGCTGCCGGAATTCGAGGACTCGCAGCTCAACCTGGCCGGCTGGGTCAAAAAACTCACCGGCAAGGCTACGGTGACGGTCGGCTCCGTCGGCCTGGACAACGAGTTCGGGCAGGCCTTCGTTCCGAATGGCCGGTCCGGCGTCGACGACATCGACGCCTTGCTGGAGCGGATCGAACAGGACGAGTTCGACCTCGTCGCGGTCGGCCGCGCGCTGCTGGCCGACCCCGAGTGGACCACGAAGATCTTGAGCGGACGCGCGGACGAACTTGTGCCCTTCCGCACCGAGATGCTCGGGACTCTGCGGTGAGGACAGCACCGCCGTCCCTGGCGATGCTGGGGTCCGGTACTGGTTAGGAGTCTGTGATCAGGTGGTCGGTGTTCCCTTAGTTGACAGCGGCACTGTTGCATCCATCAAGACCGGCCGATCTTGGCTGTAAACCTTCCGGTGGAGTCGCCATCCAGAGGCGTTCCGGGGTGTCTGAAGCTTCCGTGATTCGGGCACATGGGCTCCATCGACGGGAAGACCTACAGTCAAGATCATCGATAATCGGCTAAACGCAACAGTGCCGTGCGACTACCGGAACGCACCGGCTGGCTTGGCGGCTTGTAGCAGCCTGTTGTCATCGGCCAGCAACTCCCGGACGAGCCGGCGGATCTTCTCAACGAGCTCGGGGGGATGCTCGGGTGACCATTCGTCGAGCAGCTCCAGCAGCCCCTGCTGGCGAGCGGTTGCGAGCCGGTCGATCGTGTCCCGCCCCGCGGGCGTAACGGTGTAGAGCGCCCCGTCAGCGGCGCCGTCGGATGGGTGGAGGTCGATCTGGCCGCAGCGGGCGAGCGCATCGACGTGGGGCCGGAGGCGCTTCTCGGGCAGGCCGAGCCGCCGGGCCAGCGCACCGACAGTCCCGGACGGGTGCGCCTCGAGCCGGTAGAGCAGCCAGCAGGTTGGTGGGTCGACGTCGAGGTGGGCCCGCGCCGCGAGCCGTTCGTACAGGCCGGCCCGGTTCTCGCGGCGGGCCAGCACGCAGAGCGCGCGCTCGACTTCCTGCAGGGAGGTTCGCTGCTGGGGCATCCCGAAGGTGTGGCCGGGTCGATTGCGCCGGTCGTCCGGCGCAGCCGGACCTCCGGAATCAACCAGGACAGTACGAACGCCGCGAAGGCGATCGGGATCGCAACCCGGAAGACGGTATGCGGGGACGCGGCATACGCCCTGATGAAACCCTTGTGTACGGCAGGTGGAAGCTTCGCGAGGGCGCCCGGGCTGGCGCCGGCCTGTCCGGAGAAACCCGCCGGCAGCCCCACCCCGGCGAGGTAGTGCCGCAGGTTACCGACGAGCGTGTTGGTGAAAATCGTGCCGAACACGGCGACTCCGAAACTTCCGCCTATCGACCGGAAGAACGTCGCCCCGGAGGTGGTGGTGCCGAGATCGCGGTATTCGACCGCGTTTTGCACCGCAATCACCAACACCTGCATGGTGGCGCCCAGGCCGAGGCCGAACACGAACATCGCAGCCGACATCTCCAGTCCGGTCGAGCCCACGCCCAGCATGGAGAGCAGGAACAGGCCGACGGTGGTGAGCGCGGTCCCCACGACGGGGAAGACCTTGTACCAACCGGTGCGGCTGATGAGCTGACCGCTGCTGATCGAGGTCAGCAGCAGGCCTGCCATCAGCGGCAGGAGCCGCAGTCCGGAGCCGGTCGGGTCGATGCCCTTCACGATTTGGAGGAACTGCGGGAGATAGGTGATCGCTCCGAACATCGCGAACCCGACGACGAACCCAACCGCGCCGGTGACACCGAACACGCGGTTGCGGAAAAGTCGGAGCGGTAGGACCGGTTCGGAGGCACGGCGCCCGACCTCGACGAACCCGACGGCGAGCACCACCGCCGCAACACCCAGGCTGATGATCTCCGGCGAGCCCCACGGGTAGGTGGTACCGCCAAGACTGGTCAGCAGGACAAGGGCGGTCGCCGTAGCGGCAAGCAGCATGGTGCCGAGGTAATCGACGACACTATGGACCCGCTCGCCGCCGGCCGGGAGCGCGACGGAGGTCACAGCGAGCACCAGGGCGCCGACCGGCAGGTTGACGTAAAAGACCCATCGCCAGCTCAGACTGTCCACGAAGAAGCAGCCGAGCAGCGGCCCGATCACGCTCGTGACGCCGAAGACAGCGCCCAACCCCTGGTAGCGGCCCCGATCGCGGGGAGCGACGACGTCGCCGACGCTTGCCTGAGCCGTCACGATAAGGCCGCCGCCGCCGAGGCCCTGAAGGGCACGGAAAACTATCAACTCGGCTATGGACCTGCTAAGGCCCGCGAACGCGGAGCCGGCGAGAAAAATGACGATCGCGCCCTGGAACAACCGCTTGCGTCCGTAGAGATCGCCGAGCTTGCCCCACAGCGGCGTCGACGCGGTCGAGGCGAGCAGATAGGCCGTGACCACCCACGACAGGTGCGACAGGCCACCGAGGTCGCCCACGATCGTCGGTAGCGCGGTCGAGACGATGGTCTGGTCAAGCGCGGCCAGGAACATGCCGAGCAACAGCCCGACAAGGATCAGCCACAGCCTCGTCAAGACCGAGCGCTCGCCGGCTGATCGGCCGGAACACGTTAATCATCAACTGCACGACCTGGAATCACGATCACACCCATCAACCGACCAGCCACTTTCTCAGGTCGAAGTAGCTAGGCGTTACGGCTGTGACGACGCGTCGATGGGTCCGGATTCCTGACGGCATCGGTTTATCCGCCTCCGACCGGGTAGAGACCTCGGCGTACCTGGCCGACAACGGCGAGTTGGGTCGTCGAGTGAGCTGAATAGGTGGAGGGGAACTCATGGCACTCCCCGTACGAAGCGTTGAACGTCCCGCCACGATGGTCAGGTGGGACCCGTTCCAGGAGATCGAGGACGCCTGGACTCGGATGGGCAGCCTGCTCGGTGATGTCGTCGGCCGTCCATGCAGATCCGGGGTCTCCGCCGGCTGGGATGTGCCTGCCGTGGTCACGGCGGCCTCCCTGCTCGAGGCCCGGTTGTCCGTGCCCGGTCCGAGCACCATTTAGACGTAGGATTCGTCGACATAACACCAGCGCCAGTTCTCGCCTGGTTCGAACGACGCGACGATCGGATGCCCCACGAGGTGCGCGTGGCCACGGGCGTGGCGAAGCGGCGAGGAATCACAACACCCGATATGCCCGCAGATCAAACATAGCCGAAGGTGCACCCAGGGCGAACCGATACGTAGACACTCCTCGCAGCCCTGCGGGGTTCGGGGCTGAACGGGCTGTACCAGCGCGAGATGCGGATCGGCACTAATAGTTGCCATGGGGACCTCCCGTTTCTGGCCGCGGCCTCCGGACGCACGGGTAAGGCGCAGGAGCACGGATTATGATATTGAAAACGCCCTTTGCGACATTGAACGGCACCCCGATCCGGGTTCGCCACGGAGTTGGGCGGATATTCCCCGGCCAGGCACTGACGAGCGCCCCGCCATGACACATCCAAATTTAGGTACTATGCTGCGATCTTCGCCGATAGGGGCCGCGCGGAACAGGGATCAGTCCGAGCCTCTGTTGCGGTAGCCATCAGCCCTCGCTTTCCTTAAGCAATCCAGTACCTCTGCATCCGAACTGATGTCGATCTTTTTCGGGGCCATGTCCGTTGCCGCACGACACAGTCAGTGACCGGGCATCTGGCATCTGGCATCAATGGATACAGGTCGCACATATCGCTATATATCGCCTGTCTCTGGAAAATGAGACCCGGCGTCCCGCACGATTGCCGAGCCACGCAGGTAATGTCACGGCTCCACCCTCCCTCCCCGCCGAAAGTCGGCTTGGTACCATCAGGGGGATCTGAGTCGATTACTTTCGGCTCATACCCGTGTTTGGCTTCGGGAAACGGGGCAGCCAGGTACACATAGAGCTGTCCCGCTTCGGGTTGCCGCGGAGCGGGAACCAGCCACTGGCAGTATCGGCTGCAGAGCGCAGAGCTCGGTGGTGTGCGGCGGCAGCCGGCGGTCCGGGTTTCGGTGAGGACGCTGCCCACCACGACGACCCGCAGCCGCCTGGTGGAATCAGGTTCCCTGTCGGGTCACCTGGCAACCCGGCGGCGAACTGTCGTTTTCGTCGCCTCGAACCGGGCGTCAAACACCTTCTGCCGCCGAGCATTCCGAGGGCAGCACGATGTGGAACCGTCTGTTTCGTGACCGAAGGAATGCCGGCCGGTTTCTGGCCGGTCTTCTCGGAGACTACCGAGGCCGTTCCGATGTGCTGGTCTTGAGACTGTCCCGAGGCGGGGTGCCCGTGGCCTACAAGGTGGCCCGGGAGCTTGATGCCGCACGTGATGTCTTCGTCGTACACAAGCTCGGCGTCCCGGGTCAGGACGAAGTTGCGATAGGCACAATCGGGCACTGTTGTGCTCGCCGATCATCAACAACCTTGACCGCGGGTCTTCCCGTCGACGGGGCTCATGTGCCCGAATCACGGAGGCTTCAGATGCCCCGGAACGGCTCTGGATGACGACTCCACCGGAATACTTACGATCAGAATCAGCTTGTCCTGCACGAAGACGTTCCATTCCAGCGCACGGATTGCTGCCGCCGCGATATCGGCGTCTGTCCGTTCGGCAGAAGCCGGCAGACGAACCTCGATATCGTTGGCGACCGCCCTCACCCCACGCACGCGCTTGGCCGCCTTCCCAGCCATCCACTTCTTACTGTAGGCGTCCACCCATCCGGTGAGCGTCACGACGCCGTCTTTGACGATGACGCCGATCTCGTTCGGCTGCGCCGGAACGTCCCATCTCAGTTCTTCGAGAACATCCCGCTGAAGACGTCCTCCAGAGCCGTTCCGGGTGTCTGAATCCTCCGTGATTCAGATCAGGCGGACAGCGCACGTTCGGCCAGCATGATGGGCAGTCCGCCGGTGGCTGCGAGGCGGTCGTGGAACTCCCGCAGGCTGCCGCGTTCCGCGGCCAGCCAGGCGTCCCGCATACGGGCGATCTCCAGAGCCCCGGTGAGGTAGGACGCCGCCTGGGTGGGCCATGCGCAATAGCGGGCCACCTCGGCGCGGGCCACATCCGGCGTCAGGGACGCGTGGGTGGACATGTACTCGACCGCCTGCTCTACCGACCAGCGGCCGGTGTGCAGGGACACGTCGGCGACGATGCGCGCGGCCCGGAACAGCCGAAAGTCCACCTGGCGCAGCGCTGCCCGCGCATCGGTGAAGTAGCCGGCGTCGGCGAGCAGCTGCTCGGCGTAGAGGGCCCACCCCTCGACGAAGTAGGGCGTCCGCAGCAGGCCGCGCACGGGACGCTGGTTCGTCACGGCCAGGTGGGCCAGGTGCCAGTGGTGACCCGGGTACGCCTCGTGGACGGCGACGGTCGGCATCGCCGAGTAGCTGTTGGCCGCCAGCCGGTCCCGGACAGCCTCCGGTGAGGCGTCCGACGGCGGGTACGGCACGAAGAAGTGTCCGGCGAACGAGGCCCCGGCCGACTCGCCCGGGGTGGCCTGGCCGCTGGCGAAGGGCCGTGGTGGGAAGTAGAACGCCACGGCCAGGGTCGCCCGCTGGAACTCCTCCGCCGGCTCGACCTCGCACCGCTCGCCCGGCGGTTCGGTCACCAGGCCGGTCGAGTAGATGAACCGGCGGGCGCGTTCGGTCGCCTCGCGATATCCGGCCAGCATGTCCTCTGGCGTGGCCGGGGCGTCGGCATCCAGTTCCCGCAGGTAGGCGCGCCAGTCGTCATGGCCGGCCAGCTCCCGGGCCCGGTCGCGAACCTGCTCGACGAGGGCGGTGTGGGCAGCCCGGCCCCGTTCGAGCAGGCCGTCCGCGCCGTAGGAGAGTCCCTCCTTCTCGCGCAACAGCGCCGAGTAGCGGGCCTCTCCGATGGCGAACCCCCCGGTGGCACGGGCCGCGAGCGCCTCGAGGAAGCCTGTCCACTCCTCATAGGCGTCGGCCGCGGCCCGGCAGGCGGCCACCAAGCCCGGCGCACCGGGCAACAGCGTAGGCACCACGTCCCGGCAGTAGGCGACCCCGCCGCGGGCCTGCATGGCTGCCCGGCGCAGGAGCAGCGGGGAGGCGAGTTCCGCGTCGAGCTGGGCACGCCCGGCGGCGAGCAGGTCCCCGACCGCGGACAGGCGCGCGGTGACAGCCCGGACCAGCTCCTCCGGAGGCAATGGACGGTACAGCAGTAGCCCGAACACCCCGGACAGCCCGGCGCCGCCGTACAGTTCCGCGTCCCGACGGTGGCGCTCCCAGTCGCGCATGACCGCCCGTCCGCGCAGCTCCGCGAGTACCAGGTCACGGTCGATCAGTTCGTCCGGGCGTAGCTGCGCGTCGTCGAGCGCCCCGAACCGCTGTGCCCAGTCGTCATCGGCCTTCTCCCGGCGGATGACCGCCTCCGTGGTGAGCTCCGGGAGCAGATGGTCGTAGCCGTCGACGCCGAGCAGGGTGGCGCTCGTCGGGGCGACGGCCATCTGATCGGCGGCGAACCCGGCGACCAGCCGGTCGAGGGGACGGTCGGAACGCGGGACGCGCGGGTCGGTCAGCACGCCTGGACATACTGCCCGCCCGAGCCGGGGAGGGCCAGCATCGGACCGAAACGCACGCCAATCCCGTTCCTCACCGAGGCACTGTTGCATTCGCGTGCGCCTGCAGATCTTGACCGCAAGTCTTCCGGAGCTGAGCCTCGCCACCGCGGCTTCGGGCTGCCGGGAATCCCACCGACCGGGCACATTGGTACGTCCGACAGGAAGATCTACGGTGAAGATCGCCTGCGATCGGTGATCGTAACAGTGCCCCTTGTACTCAGGTGTCAATGCCCGGCATGTCGCACCCATCTCTCATACTCCCGATGAATCGGGCGGCTACACCGGGTATCCGCCAAAGCGGGAAAGGTCCAGAGTGCTCAATCGAAGTCGTCGACGTGGTCGGTTGCCCACTCACGGAAGGTGCGTGCCGGCACTCCGGTAATCTCCTCCACAGTGGACGTCATGGGGCCTGGTTCGGTCACCATGTGGGCGTACCCGTCGAGTACGACGTCAACGACAGAGCTGGGCAGCCAGGAGAGCATCTGTTGCCGTGCGGCGTCCGGTGGGATTTCTTCCCAGAGCAGCGGGCGGCCGATCGCGTCACCGAGGATGTGTACCTGCTCGACCTGAGTCAGGATCTCTGGGCCGGTGAGGACGTATCTGCGTCCGACATGATCGTTCTCGATCAGTGCGTGTACCGCCACGGACGCGATGTCCAGCTCGTGGAGCAGAGTCATGGCCGCCGCTCCATAGGCGCCACGCACGATATCGCCGGCGCGGATCTGTGGTGCCCACGAAAAAGTATTAGTTGCGAATCCGTGCGGCCGCAGGAATGTCCATTCCATCCCGGACCGCTCGATCGACCGCTCCACGTCGGCATGGCGTCTGCCGATCGAATTGGCCTGCTTGTCCAGGTCGTCGCGGACAACCCCGGACGACAGGAAGACAATCCGTCGTGCGTGCTCCTTGAGAGCGTCCAGCACTGAGGGCGCGGACTTGGCCGTCGGGAAGGGCCACATCAGGAACACGGCTTCCGCACCGTGTATGGCGGTCGCCACCGTGTCCGGTGTGAGAAGGTCACCACGCACGATGTCAACGCCATGTGGTAGCCGGGCGGAGTCGGGATCGCGGGTCAACGCCCGCACAGGCACTCCGGCGTTCAGGAGCTGGGACGTCACCTGTCGACCGACGTTGCCGGTCGCACCTGTCACCAGAATCATGGGTTTGAACCTGCCTTTCCTGCAAGACGCCCGACGATCACCAGCGGGATGTCCCGGCCGGCTTGAGCCTGGTAGGTTTTCGTAGAGTGGAAAGATCGATGTCAATCGCCGTCCTGCCCGTAGAGCAACGCGGTACGCCAGAGTCTTCCCGATTTTCGGCCGCGGGTGGTGAGTAGCGGCGTTGGCCAGCCTGGTACAGGTAGCCGCTCTGGCCGTTGGTTTCGACGTAGGTGCGGACGTGCTCGGCCACCCGGTCCGTCGGGCTGTCCAGCACTTCCTCCTGCTAGGACGGTTCCGTCGACGGAGCTACGGAAAGACTGCGCAGCAGGTGGTATCGCCGGAACCCGCTGCTTCTCACCCCAGGGAAGTCCAGGACCCGCTGCCACCCGGGTGACGACCCCACCGTTCCCTGGTTGGATTTTTCGAGGGCGTTGCGATGCGCCTGTTCATCGGTCCACTCCGCGTAGTTGAGTACCCGGGTGCTGTCGGTGCTCACGTGGAAGTGGGCCGAGATCCTGCCGGGATGTGGCTCGGTTTCGCCCGCCATCGCGTCGAACACGGTGTCGACCCAGCGCCGTTGCCGCTGCTGATCGGGTCCGTCGAACTCGACACTCACGACGACGATGCACCCTGGGACCGGTGGATTCGCCCGCACGCTGCTGCGGTACAGCCGATACTCGACCGGCTCGGTGTCTGTGAGCCCGGCCACGAACTCGTGATCGGGTTCGCGGTTCGCCCACTGAGTGTAGGTCAGCATCCTATCGCCGTCGGTACTCACGAACGTGTTGAACGAGATGAGCCCCTTCGACCTGGGCATGTGCTCCACCTCGGCAAACGCCTCCGCCGGCGTGGTGTGTCGGTGTGCGGGCGATTCGGCGATCAGGACGGCGCCGGCATCGGGACGGGTGATGTCGGGCAACAGGCTGTGGCTGGCGCTCATTCTTTTCTCTCCTCTGCCACGTGCCGGTAGATCAGGCGGCATACCGGAGGTCTATTGCATCCGCGAGTTCCTTCGTCGTGGCCACTACGAACTCGGCGTCGAGGTCGAACCACGGCTGCGGGTGTCGGCTGCCTTCACCGAGCTCACCCAGACCGTCTGATCAACATTCGGGTGGAGTCTGCCATGTCCTGCTTTCCCATAACGCAACAAACCCGGATCATTACCCGTCAGTCGATCCGCCGCGGCGCCTTTACCTCCGTCAAGGTACTCGTCAAGCGGATGCGGGACTACATCGCCCACTGGAACGCCAACCCTGAACCATTTGCCCGGACCGCGACTACGGACGAGATCCTCGCCAAGGTTCGTATCGTCCAGGCCAACATCAAGAAACTGGTCGACAACAACGGGAAGTAAAGAGATTGGAATCACGAGACATCAGGCGACGCGAAGGATGTTCTTGCCGTGGGTGGCGGCGTTAGCCAGCCGCGCAACCGCGGTGCCGAGGTCGGCCAGGTCGTATTCGGCGGTGATGTCCACGCGTACCTGGCCGCTGATGAGGAGCTTGAGCACGTGGCGGGCCGTGTCGGCGAGCCGCTCGGGGTGGGTCTGACTGAGAAGGCTGCTGTTGTAGGTCACCAGGGACTTGCCCTCCGCGAGCAGGTCGTTGACGGAGGCCAGAAAGGGCTCGTAGCTGCTGATGTTGCCGTATACCGCCAGCCGGCCGTGCGGTGCGAGCTGGTGCAGGTTGGCGTGGCGGGTCTGGCCACCGACCGGGTCGAGGATCACATCGAACCGCTCGTCTGCGAGCGCGGTCGGGAACTCCGCACGGGTCACGATCTGGTCGTAGCCGAACTCGGTGGCATACACGGCCCGGGCGGCGCTGCCGACCACGCCGACGACGCGACCCGCTCCCGCCAGTCTGGCGAACTGTGCGGCTGGGATGCCGACCCCGCCGGCAGCGGCGTGGATCAGCACGCTGTCACCGGGCCGTACCCAGGCGACGGCGTTGACCAGGTCGTAGGCAGTGGGCGTGCCCCAGCCGAACCCCGCGGCGGTGCGAAGCGGAAGCGTCCCGACGTCCAGCGTGAGCACGGCGGATGCCACGACGACCTCGGCGTAGGCGCCGGCGGTGGTCAGCGCAGTGACGGGTTGGCCCACGCGGTTCACGTCGACGCCCTCGCCGACCTTCTTGATGTGCCCGGATGCCTCGAAGCCGGGGACGAACGGGCGGGGTACCTGGAAATGGCCGTCCCGTACCAGCACGTCTCCCCACTGGATCCCGGCGTAGGCGACCCGGATCGTGACTTCGCCGGGACCGGGGGTGGGCTCAGCGACGTCCGTGAGCCGGTAGTGGTCATCGATGTCGAGGACGACAGCCTTCATATTTCATGCTCCTGTGTTGACTCAGTATCCTGACAGTCAACACGGTAGCCTGTATAAGGTTACTGTGTCAATACAGGTATCTGTGAAGTGGAGCGAGCGTATGACGGATGTCCCGGTCGAGGAGTATCTCTGCACCCGGATCAGACAGGCGGAGCAGGCACTGATGGCGCACCACGAGGCGGTGCTGCGCGGCTATGGGCTCACCATGATCCAGTACACCGTGTTGCTGGCCCTGTCGCGTCAAGGCGGCATGTCCGGCGCTCAACTGGCCCGCTCCTGCGGGGTCACCCAGCAGACCATGGCCAGCGTCCTGACCAACCTGGCGGCCAAGAACCTCATCCACCGCGAGGCATCCGCGGTGCACGCCAAGGTGCAGATCGCCACGTTGACCGACCAGGGCAGATCCCTCCTGGACCGTGCCTACCAGGAGGTGATCGTCCTGGAACGGGCACTCACGGACACGTTCTCACCCACCGAACACGCCTCGCTCTGCACACTCCTGGAACGCGCCACCACTGTCCTCGTTGACCAGACGGCATCGATCCGGTCCCGCTGAACCCCAGTCCACCATGCCGGCAACACAGACCGCGACTGTTGCGTTGGCAAGGTCCGTCGCCCTGGCATCCGGCCAGGCATGATCGAGGAATGCGTCGACGTCCCGCCCGGCCACCGGTCCCGGCCTCTCCAGTTCGCCGGGTGCCGCTTCCCCCGGAAGGGAAGCATGCTGGCGGTGCGCTGGTACCTGCGCTACGCACTGTCGTACCGAGACGCCGAGGAACGCCTCCCGGAACGCGGTCCCGTCGTCGATCATGTGATCGTCTACCAGTGAGTGCAGCGCTTCACCCCGCTGCCGATCGTGGACTGAAACGCCTCCGCTCTGCCCAGGTGATCGGTTCTGGGCATGCGTCTGTCCAGAACATCCGCCGCGGCCACTGCTCAGCGGCCAGTCGATCTGCCGTTTCAGGCGCTCGGCCGCTTGGAGATGGGCGCCTTTCGGGTGCCCTCCAGCGTGCTGCCCTGAAGACGCCGAGTTCCATGGTGGCGTACTGGATTCCGTTCGAATCGGTGGCGTACGTGTTATAGGTGTACGTGTTGTAGGTATAGGTCGTGCCACAGCCGGTCGTGTAGCCGTACCAGGGCCAGTAGTACTTGGCGCCGCTGTTGGTGGCGGTCATCAGCCGAACGCCGATCTTGTAGCCGTCGCATCCCTCGTCGGTCCCCTTCAGGATGACCGCGGTGAGGTTGTTCGTGGGGTGCGGCTCTTCCTGAAGTCCGGCCAGACCGGTTCCTGGCTGGGCGTTGTGGGCGTTCCGGGAGAGTCGGTACTTTGACCGCGTAGCCGTCCACCGTCAGACGAGAAAGCGCAGGTAGCCGGTTTGCGGCCCTGATGCGTGGTCCCGAACGGGACAGCCGGTCATCGACCGGGTGCGGGCATGGAAAAGCCACCGTCTCCAGTCTTTGTGGCGACTTGGATCACTCAGAAGGAGACGATGGCCATGCACACCAGCATCCCAGACTCCACCCGCGACGCTCAGAGCGGCACGCACCCCGCGCACGCTGACCTTGAGGACGTGTTCGCTCCGCTGCGCGCGCACGTGGAGAAGATGATCGCCTGGGCGGGGTCAGGTGAGGCGCACCGGCTTGAGCATGCAGCGCTCGAGGAACGCGCCTGGACCGACGCGCTCGAGGGCGCGCGGCTGCTCACCCAGGCCCATCTCGACCAGCGGGCCCGCGCCGAGCGGCGCCGCGACGACGTCCGCGACACCGACGGTCAGCACCGGACCGTCCGTGAGGCAGGACACCGACGACACCGCACCACGATTTTCGGGGAGGTCGAGACATCCCGGCTCGCGTACCGTGCCGAGGGGAAGAACAACCTGTACCCGCAGGACGCCGACCTGGCCTGGGGTGCGCGCAGCTACTCGGCCGGGATCGAGAAACGCGTGGCCGAGGCCGCGGCGGTCGTGCCCTTCGAGCAGGTCGCGGACACTGTCAGCCAGGCCGGGGCGATCCGCCTCGGTAAACGGCAGGCCGAACAACTCGCCGTCGAAGCGGCCGCCGACTTCGAGGCCTACTACACGGCGCGCCGCCCGGAGAACTGCCCGCAGCCGACCGGGTTGCTGATCAGCTGTGACGGGTCCGCGTTGCCGGTACGACCCGACGCGCCGCGCCCGGCCACCGCGAAGGCCCACGCCACCCGCGCCTTGGCCGCCGCCGAACACGGCTGGCCCGACGATCCGGCCGACCTGCGCCGTTCCCGGACCCGGACCGCGGAACTCGCCGCCGTCGCGGACATCCCACCCGCCCCGCGTACCGCCACAGACGTCCTCGGCGCGCTGTTCGGTCCACGCACCGGCCCGGGGCCGGCGAACCCCCCGCCGCGCGCGGCCGGGCGCACCGTGTTCGCGTCCGTCGCCCGGCCCGCCGCCGCCGTCATCGCCGACGCGTTCACCGAGGCCGACCGCCGCGACCCCGACCACGCCCGGCCCTGGTTCGCGGTGATCGACGGGAACAACCACCAGATCGAGACGATCGAGACCCTCGCCGCCACCCGCGGCAAGAACATCCCGATCCTCCTCGACCTGATCCACGTCCAGGGCTACCTGTGGAAGGCCGCGAAGGTGTTCTTCTACGACAAGGATCCCGCCGCCCGCGCATGGGTCCGCGAGCAGACCGGCAAGATCCTCGACGGGCGGGCCCGGGACGTGTGGGTCGGTATCCGCCGCCGCGCGACCCGGTTCGGCTACACCGCCACCGAACGCACCGGCGCCGACGAGTGCGCCGGCTACCTGGAACGCAAACGGAACCACCTCGACTACCCGACGTTCCTGGCCGCCGGCTGGCCCGTGGCCAGCGGCCTGATCGAGGGCGCCGCCAAATGGATGATCAAGGATCGGATGGAGATCAGCGGCGCCCGCGGGGGACTCGACGGCGCCGAAGCTGTCCTGCGCCTGCGCGCCCTACGCGGCAACGGCGACCTCGACGACTACTTCACCTTCCACCGCGAACAGGACAGGCAGCGTAACCACGACACTCGCTACCAGCCCAAAGACACCCCTGACCAGCAACCCGAAGCCCTCGCCGCCTGAACCCCGGCACGCCCGATTTGCCGGACCTCTAAACGAGCCGCACCCGGGACCGGGGTGATTCGGCGCGACGTGGCTGGTGGCTACGCCAGCCGTGGATCGGCGGTCAGGCACATGTAACGGGCCCGGAGTTCGGCCGGCACTGCTGCATTCGCCGATTACCGGCGATCTTGACAGCGGATCTTCCCGTCGACGGAGCTCAGGTGACCGCCTCACGGAGTGTTCAGGCGCCCGAAACGACTGTGGAGGACGTCTCCACTGGAAGATTTACGATCAAGATCGGCTGGTCCGGGCAGATGCAACAGTGCCCCACAACGGACGGCGCCCGCACCGCATGCTCCAACTCCAACCGACCCGACTACCCGATCGCCCACGTCACGACGGAACGGATCAAGCGCTGGCTCGTCCTCGGTGGCCTGGTCAACGCATACGAACGAGCCGCCTACAAGCCCAGGTCAACGTCGGTGGTCGAGTTCTGACACCCCACAGGCCCGCATCAGGGACGGTCCTGGAACTTCCCGGCGGCGAAAAGTTGGCGATCATGCGCGGGGTGCCAGTTCCCTGCCCCTGAAGCTCTGGTTGGTGTCGTCAGCTCTGGTTGGTGTCGTCGTGGAGCGGGACGACCAGACCGCTGATGTCCTGCGGATGGCGGCACGCACCTCGGCCCCGAGGCGGACGTGGTGCCTGCGCTGTGCGTGGATGATTTCTCAACCGTCCGACGTCGGGCCGGGCCTGGGACTGCCGCGGTCGACGCCTTGCCGTGGCGCCTGACCGACATCGGCGTCGACAGCGCTCGGTGTGGGTGCAGCCGCTGTGGCGACTCTCCAGCTGCACGGACAGTGTCGCCCATCGACGCCGCAGGAAGTATCCGGTCATGCTGCTCCCCGCCCACTCGACCCGATGCCTGTCGACGGCCGCGTCAACGTCGGCTCCAGCCTGTCGCCACTCGCGCTGATCGAGTTACGCCGCCGGCGCCCAGTTGCCTCTGACTCCACGTCCGGCCACGGAACCTGGTAGGTTCGACGTGTTGCAGTTGGAGTTTCCTCGAACGTTTCAAACGCCCGTGGAGTCTGACAGCGGGCATTTTTCGTTTTCCGGTCCTACCCGACATGGGGACGATCACACCGCGGCAACCCGGGACCCGCAGCAGGCGGCCCGGTACGGCCCCCACGAAGGAAAAGAACACATGGCTCAGGGCACTGTGAAGTGGTTCAACGGCGAGAAGGGCTTCGGGTTCATCGCCCAGGACGGCGGCGGTCCCGACGTCTTCGTTCACTACTCGGCCATCGACAGCGCCGGCTTCCGCAACCTGGAGGAGAACCAGCGCGTGGAGTTCGACATCACGCAAGGCCAGAAGGGTCCGCAGGCCGAGCACGTCCGCCCGGTCTGATCTGACCGGCACTGTCGCATCCGCCAGAATCGGTCGATCTTGACCGTAAATCTTCTGGTGGATGCCTCCTCCACAGTCGCCCTGGGGCGTCTGAAGCCTCCGTGAGGCGGTCACGTGAGCTTCGCTAACAGGAAGATCTGCGGTTAAGATCGCCAATAATCGGCGAATGCCGCAGCGCCCGCCGGGCTGGCTGCCACCATGGACGTGGTCGTCTGGGGTGGCCGCTACACCCGGCGGGTCTATTCCTGACGGCTGCCCACCTCGTGGACGAAGCAGGACGAGCTGGCAACGGCCCACGGCACCGACGGGTTCGCGCTGCTGACTGCCATGTACGCACCCGGCATACCGGGCTGGCTGCGCTGCCCGCAGTTGGCTTGCTGCGCTGTGTGCTGGTGCAGAACTACACCCGGACCATCACCAGCGGCGGCAGGCGGGAAGTGATCAAACGGCGGGAGGCGGACATAGACGGTCTCCCACCTGGGCAGAACGCGGCTGACCTTCCCGGATGACCTCAACGCCCGCTGGGGTGTCACACGTGACACGTCCTGGAAGGGCTACACGATCCCATCAGTGAGACCTGCCGTCCTGGCGGTGACACCGCCCCGGCCGGCGGCGGCGAGCCTGAGCCCCGGCTGCGCAGAGCCGCACCCTCCCGAACATCATCACAAATGTGGCGACCACGGACGCGGCCGTGACCGACTCGGCCATGACCGAACTCGTCCACCAGCAGCCCGCCCGCCGGGGCCTGCTGCCCGCTGAGCACTACCCCGACTCCGGTTACCCGTCCACCGACATGATCGTCGGATCCTGGCGGACGTTCGGTATCATTCCCGGTCACCCCCGTCCTGGCTGACACCTCGGCACAGGCCAGAGCCGGGGCCGGGTGCGACCGCTCCGCGTTCACGATCGACTTCGACCGCCACCCGGCCATCTGCCCGCACGGACAGACCAGCAGCTCCTGGACCCCGGCCAGCCAACGCGGCATCGACACCATCATGATCAAATTTGCTGCCGGGACCTGTGTACCGTGCCCCGTCCGCGGCCAGTGCACCACCTCGAAGAAACGGCGCCGGCAGCTCACCGTGCACCCCCGCGACGTCTACCAGGCCCAGTACGGCGCCCGAGCCGCCCGGACAACCACCGACTGGCAGGCCGACTACGCGCTACGCGCCGGCGTCGAGGGCACCATCCGCCACGGTGTCGCCGTCACCGGCCTGCACCACACCTGCCTACGCCGACCTGGCCAGTGGGAACCGGAACCCGGCAAACTCCGAGACGGGCACCGACGGATGGACGGCACGCCGACGCATCCCTCCACCACGCCCGATCAAGGACCCCGCGTATGCAACAGCCCCGGCCGGATTTCCTACGGCCGATGCCGTTATGCGCGGTTACTTGCGCGACCCATTCGCATCGTCGTAGCCGTGTTTTCATCGCTGCTTCCCGGGTAGCCCCGTATCAGGATACCGGCGAAAACGGATCTATCAGCTCCTCCTCCATGCCGGGAGGAGAGAACCAGCCGGGGCCCACGGGAGTCCGACAACCGTTCGTCGCAGACAAGCACGCCAACCGATCTTATACGGATGTCCATCGGCGCATCCGCCGGCCAGAAAGGGAAGCCGAATGTTTGTTCAGCAGATCGCGCTCATACCGTTCGACCCGCAGGACGAGGAAGCTGGGCGGGCGACCCCCGTCGGCAACGAGGCCGGCGACATCGAAAAGGTAGCCGCAGCCATCCAGAAGCAGGTGTCACGCGACTTCGCCCCGATCTGGGAGGTCTCCGCGACCGTCGACGTATTTCCCAGTCTGTCGGACAAACCACTCGGCTACTGGCCAATCCTGATCGTGAACAGGGACATCCCGGGCGCCGCCGGCGTCCACCAGGACGAGCATGGTCAGCCATACGCCGTCGTCGAGGTGGGACCAAGCTGGTCACTGACCGCGAGTCATGAGGCGCTCGAGATGCTGGCCGATCCGTTCGGCAGCCGCCTGGTCCCCGCCAGGTTCCCGGAGCGGGCGAAGGAATTGATCGGCGAGGATCATGGCTGGGTCGAGTTCCTTGCGGAGACGTGCGATCCACCCGAGTCCGCGGAGTTCGCCTATTCGGTGGACGGTATCCTCGTCTCCGACTTCTACACGCCGCATTACTTCGACTCGTCGAAATCGTCTGCCAGGTACAGCTTCGGGGGCCACATCGAGGAGCCGCGGCAGGTACTTCAGGGCGGATATCTCAGCTGGCACAATCCCGTGAACGACGAGTGGTACCAGCTGCGGTATTTCGACAACAAGGAGCACGTCGAGGAGCTTGGCAAGCTGAACCGCAACGGGCAGAGCTGGCGCTCGGTCATCGACGCTGCGACGACGGACCTCAATGGCGTGCCACATCTGTCCAAGCTGTCGCACCTACCGGAGAGGACCCCGAAGCTCAAGGACGCGATCGCCAGGAAAGCCGCGGTGCAGGCAGCGAGCAAACGACGGGCAACCGTCCTCCGGGAACAGATCCTCGCGCAGGCTGATCGATAGTGGATCTGTTGCATCGGCGAGGTCCGTTGTCTCGGTGTACGTCCAGGCATGATCGAGCGATGCGTCGACGTCCCGTCCGCCAGTTCTTGCCACGGATCAGGCTGCGGTCTACCCGCGGGTCCTGGACGAGTTGCTGCCGGATGCCTGTCATCTCGATGCTCGACGGGCGAACAACCGGATCAAATCCGATCACAGCCAGCTGAAAGCACGGCTCCGGCCGATGCGCGGACTGAAACGCCTCCGCTCTGCCCAGGTGATCGGTTCTGGGCATGCGTTTGTCCAGAACATCCGCCGCGGCCACTACGAAATCAGCGCCGACGCCGAACCCGATCCGCGGCTGTCGGCTGCCTTCACCGAGCTCACCCTGGCGGTCTGATCACCGATCCGGCAGGAGCCCCTCGCGTCCTGCCCCGCTCAGCGCAACAGACCCCCTCGCCAACGCAACAGATCCCGCTCGGTCCAGGTCGTAACAGTAGGCTCACGTCCCACCGTCGGCTCCGGTCAGAAAATTCATACGCTTCACAAATTTGTGAAATTTGCGTAGCGTGCCGATCCATGACGACCGCTATCTCGATCTCCGGTCTGGTGAAGTCGTTCGGCCGGAGCCGCGCGCTGGACGGGTTGGACCTGTCCGTCGACTCCGGTGAGGTGCACGGTTTCCTGAGACCGAACGGAGCCGGCAAGTCGACGACGATCCGTGTTCTGCTGGGCCTGCTGCGCGCGGACGCCGGTCAGGCGCGCCTGCTCGGCGGGCACCCGTGGCGTGACGCCGTGGAGCTGCACCGGCGGCTCGCCTACGTGCCGGGAGATGTGAACCTGTGGCCGAACCGGCGGCGAGTCGATCAACCTGTTCGGGGCGCTGCGCGGCGGGCTCGATGGGGCGCGCCGAGATCAGCTCGTCAAGCGGTTCCAGCTCGACCCGAGCCGGAAGGCGCGGACGTATTCCAAGGGCAACCGGCAGAAGGTCGCCGTGGTGGCCGCCTTCGCCTCCGACGTCGAGCTATACATCCTGGACGAGCCGACCTCCGGGCTGGACCCGCTGATGGAGGCGGTTTTCCAGGAGTGCGTCCGCGAGGTGAAGGAACGCGGCGCGACTGTCCTGCTGTCCAGCCACATCTTCGCCGAGGTGGAGGCCTTGTGCGACCGGGTGAGCATCATCCGGCGGGGCCGGACCGTGGAGTCGGGGACGCTGACCGACCTGCGCCATCTGACCCGAACCTCGATCTCAGTGGAGACCGCCAAGCCGATCATCGGACTGACCGGCCTCCCCGGCATGCACGACGCGGACGTGCGCGACATCACGGCCGACGGCGCCAGCACCCGCGCGACGTTCGACGTCGACGCCGACGAACTGGATGCCGTGCTCAGGCACCTGACCCGCTTCGGGGTGCGGGCGCTGACCAGCCCCCGCCGTCGTTGGAGGAGCTGTTCATGCGCCACTACGACGACGAGATGGCGGACGCGCGATGAGATCGGTGACCATGACGACGCCCTCCGCCCCGATGACCTCGTTCGCCGGCACCGCCCGGCTTACCCGGTTCACACTGCGCCGCGACCGCGTCCAGCTGCCGATCTGGGTCGCGGGCACGACGGCCATGCTCGCTGTCTCCCTGTCTGCGACGAGGGAGCAGTACCCGACCGAGGCGACCGCATCGGCGCTCTGCGCGGCGTCGTCGACAGCCCCGCACTCCTCCTGCTGCGCAACGCCCCCACCGGGGCCAGTACCGGCGCGCTGGGCATGTTCCAGATACTGACGTTCCTAGCCGTGCTCGCCGGTTTCATGAGCACCCTCGCGATGGTGCGCCACACCCGGCGTAATGAGGAGACCGGCCGCGCGGAGATGATCGGCGCCACCATGGTGGGGCGGTATGCCGGCCTGAGCGCCGCGATCCTCGTCACCGTCTGCGCCAACGTCGTGCTGGCGGTGTTGCTCACGCTCACGCTCGTGGGCGCCGGGGAACCCGCTGCCGGCTCGGTCGCGGCGGGTGCAGCGGTCGGCGCCACCGGCATGGCCTTCACCGCGATCGCGGCTGTCGCCGCGCAGGTCGCGCAGACCTCACGCGCAGCCAACGGGATCGCGGCCGTCGCTGTCGGGGTCGCGTTCCTCGTCCGCGGCTTGGGCGACGCGTTCGGCGAGATCGATCCGAATGGCTACACCCTGACCAGCGCCTGGCCGTCGTGGGTGTCCCCGATAGGCTGGACCGTCCAGGTACGTCCATTCGCCGGGGACAGGTGGTGGGTGCTCGCGCTGCCCCTCGCACTGTTCTGCGCGGGCGCCGCCGTGGCTTTCGCCCTGACCGCGCACCGCGACGTGGGTATGGGCATGATCGCGGCACGCCCGGGACCGGCCCAGGCCGCCCCGAAGTTGCTCAACCCGCTCGGGCTGGCCTGGCGGCTCCAGCGTGGGATCCTGCTCGGCTGGGTCGCGGCCGTCACAGTGCTCGGCATAACAATAGGATCACTGAGCGACACGGTCGAGAAAGCGCTGGAGGACAACAGCAGCGCCGTGGAAACCATCACCAGGCTGAGTGGTGGGGGTGGCGGGGACCTTGTCGAGGCGTTCTACGCGGCGATGATGGCCGTGATCGGCGCGATGGCATCCGCGTTCGTCGTCCAGGCCCTGCTGCGCCCGCGCGCCGAGGAGACGGAGGGACGCGTGGAGGCGGTGATCGCCACCGCGATCGGACGGGTGCGCTGGCTCGGCGGCCACCTGGTCGTCGCCGCAGCCGGTGCGGCGGTACTCCTGGGGTTCGCCGGCGTCTCGGCGGGCCTTGTGTACGGGCTCAGCACGGGCGACGTCGGCGAAAAGCTCGCCGAGCAGGTCGCCGCCGCGTTCGTGTGGCTGCCGGCGGCACTGATCCCGGGCGGGCTGGTCGTGGCGGTGTTCGGTCTTGCGCCGCGGCTGACGATCGGCGTGGGGTGGGCCGGTTTCGTGGTGAGCCTCCTCCTCGGCCAGCTCGGCGATCTATTGAACCTGCCCCAGCCGGTCCGGGATGTCTCCCCGTTCAGCCACGTCCCGGCGTTGCCGGCCGCCGAGGCCACCGCGATGCCGCTGGTGGTCGCCGTCGCCGTCGCGGTCGCGGTCGCGGTGGGGGCGGCCGGGACGGCTTTCTTTCGGCGGCGCGACATCGTGACATGATCGTACCGAATCGTGATCGTGCGCCGACACGACCCGCGGCGTGTCGGCGGGTCCGTCGACCCCTCAGGCAGGGATCTTCACAAGGTGATGAAGGATGACGACGACGGGAGCGGACGGCGCACGTGACGAGGAGGCGGTCCGCCGGTTCGTCGAGCGCTTCGCGATGACCTTCAACGACCTGGGCTTTCCCCGGATGCCGGCGCGGGTGCTCGGCACGCTCATGGTGGCCGACGAACCCGGTCTCACCGCCGGGGAGATCGGCGAGCGCCTCGGCGTCAGCGCGGCGGCCGTCTCCGGTGCCGTGCGCTACCTGACGCAGATCGGCCTGGTGATCCGCGAACCCGTCCCCGGCTCGCGGCGCGACATCTACCGCTTTCCCGACGGCACCTGGTACGCGGCCAGCATTCAGGGCCGGCCTTACCAGAAGGTCGCCGACATCGTGCGGGAAGGAGTGCGTGCCGTCGGCGGCGACGCCTCGCCGTCGGGAGGCCGGCTGGCGGACGCCCGGGACTTCTTCCTCTTCATCCAGGACGAGATGGATGCCCTACTGGACAGATGGGAGGAAGTCCGGGAGCGGAAAGGGCCGGTACCGTAACATTCGGGCGGGTCGGCCACGCTGCGCGGTGACTCGTGCCGCCCTTGGCGAGGAGGGCGGATCCGGGCCGGGTTGTCGAAGCCAGATTGTCGAACGAAGCGGTGTGCATGACAAGTGCGCTACCGCCGACCGAACCCGGTGTTCCCGCCAGTGGGCCAGTGCGGACCTCCGCAGTGACGGACAACGACATGTCCGGGCTGCGGCCAGGTCGCGATGGTCGGAGGCGAACACGTCGATGACCTGCCCGAACCGGTCGACCGCCCGGTACAGATAGATCCACCGGCCGGAGACCTTCACATACGTCTCGTCAACAAACCACCTGTCCCCGGGAGTGTGCCGGCAGGGCCGGGCTGCGTCGATCAGCAGCGGAGTGAACCGCTGCACCCCCCGGTAGACGGTCACATGGTTAACGACGAGGCCGCGTTCGGCGAGTAGTTCCTCGACGGTCCCGGTAGGACAGGGCGTAGCGCAGGTAGCAGTGGACCGCCAGCACGCTTCCCCTCAGGCGAACCGGAACCCGGCGAATTCCAAGAGTGAGACCGGTGGACGGGCGCCACGTCGGCACATCACTCGATCATGCCTGGTCAGACGCCGAGACGGCGGACCTCGCCGATACGACAGGCCCTCCGCCTGCGCCCCGGGTGGGCGGGCGTGAGTGCGTTGTCCGGCTGTCCGGGTGGTCACCTTTACGGTGAACCTCCTGTGACTTTTAGTCGTCAACTTACAAGATCGGTAACAGTAGGTTATCGGCCAACAGATCGTTCCGGTGTACTTGGAGGAGGTCAGCGACGGTGAGAGCGGGTTCGGTCGCGGCTGTGGTGGTCGGTACCCGGCCGGAGGCCGTGAAGCTTGCGCCCGTGGTCGTCGCCCTGCGCGCACAAGGATTGATCATTCCGGTGGTCGTGGCGACCGGTCAACAGCGGGATGCTGTGGACGAGGTCCTCGATGTGTTCGGGTTGGCGACCGGGACGGAGCTGGCGCCGGTCGGGCAGGGCCGGTCGGTGACCGAGTTGACGTCTCACCTGCTGCACGAGCTGGACGGCGCGCTGGAGGGGATCCGCCCGGACCTGGTGGTGGTGCAGGGTGACACCGCCTCGGTGCTGGCCGGGGCGCTCGCCGGTTTCCTGCGCGGGGTTCCGGTGGCGCATGTGGAGGCCGGCCTGCGCACGGGTGATCTCGCCGCGCCGTTCCCGGAGGAAGGCAACCGGCGGATGGTCAGCCAGATCGCCGCATTACACCTCGCGCCGACCACCGGGGCGGTGACGAACCTGCGCGCCGCAGGGGTGCCGGACAACCGGATTGTGCTGACGGGTAACACGGTTGTCGATGCGCTGCAGGCGGCCCGGGCCGCGACATGCAAGGGCGCTGTTCCGCCCCAGGGCGGCAGCCACAGCGGGGGCGCGCCACGGGTGCTGGTGACGGCGCACCGGCGGGAATCGTGGGGGGAACCGATCGCGCAGGTCGGGCGGGCGGTCGCCCGGCTGGCGGACCGGCACCCGGACTGGGAGTTCGTCGTCGCCTGCCATATGAACCCCGCGGTCCGCGCCACCCTCGACGCGGTGATCCCGCGGCGGGACAACGTCACGCTCGGCGGGCCGGTGGGCTACGCCGCCTTCGTGCGGATGCTGGCGGACGCCGCGGTGGTGCTGACCGACTCCGGCGGGATCCAGGAGGAGGCGCCGGTGCTGGGGGTGCCGGTCCTGGTGACACGGGAGATAACCGAGCGTCCCGAGGCGGTGGCCTGCGGAGCGGCTCAGCTGGTTGGCACCGACCCGCAGGCCATCGTCGCCGCGGTCGAGGCCCTGCTCGGCGGCGGCTCCGCGCACCGCCCGGCGGTGCCGCACAGCCCGTTCGGCGACGGCCGCGCCGGTGAGCGGTCCGCGGCGGCCTGTGCCTGGCTGCTGGGCCTGGGACCGCGTCCGCACGACATGCCCGCGCCTGCCGCCCTGCTGCACCAGAACGTACCGGTCACCGGGCTGCTGAGGGTACCGCGTCAGTCGGCCGGCGATCCGGCCGACGCATTCCGCACGGCCACCGGGCCGACGCCCAGCTGACCTGACCTGACCTGGCCCGAGCACGGCCGGCCTGGGCGGCCGGCTTCGGCGGTGTACCCAGAACCTTGGCAACGAGTGGAGGTAGCAACAGATGTACGGACGGATCGTGGGTGGCGGCGGCGGGATCGGCATCGGTATTGGCATCGGGGCCGGGATCGGCGGGGGTGTCGGCGGAGGCG